>JAFAUR010001068.1 GCA_019243205.1 Acidobacteriaceae bacterium
GCCAGACATCGACATCGGCTTGTAACTCCTCGAGCGTGTTGTACAAGCGTTTACGAAACGCCACGCTATAGAATTCGTCCTGCATCGTGCGGTGAAAGTGCTCGCAAAATTCCATTCGTTTGCGGCGAATAGGCTTTCGTCCTGGAATGGTCGATGTTTTCCACTGCCAGATACAGTTGGTATTCGTGATGCTCACGGTTGCCGCAGTACTCGGTGCCGCGATCGTTCAGCATATCGGCCGCTACCAGCGCGTTCTTTCCGGTCATACAGTTTCACAAAGGCCACCTTGGAGTGGGTGTCAAGGAAGGTCTGGCCGTAGATGCGACCCATACTCTTGATGGTGCCAACATAATAAGTGTCCTGAGCGCCGAGGTAGCCCGGGTGAGCCGTTTCGATCTCGCCGTGCGCTTCCTTCTCCTGCTGGGCTTTTTCCATGGCGCGCACTTGCTGTTCGGTCAAGACCCTGCCGGAGGTTTGTGCCAAACGTGCTTCCAACGCCTTCAGGCGGCGGGCGAACGTTTGTAAATCATTCCGGACCCAAACACTGCGTACTCCGGTGGGCGAAACAAACTGCCCCCTCTTGGTCAGCTCGTTGGCCACCCGAACTTGGCCGAAAGCAGGATCCTCAATCGCCATCTCGACCACGGCGTGCTCGATTTCCGGCGCCATCCGGTTCTTCACAACCGGCTTGCGCCGGCTGATCTCCTTCAGCGCCAGTTCACCGCCCTTCTCATACAGCTCCTTGAAGCGATAAAAACTATCGCGCGAGTATCCCATCACTTTGCAGGCCTCTGACACACTGCCGAGCATCTCAGCCAGCTTCAATAGCCCTACTTTGTTCTTGCTGATCTTCTGATCTGTATTCACCTGACATTCTCCTTCCCTTTGTTTTAAACAATTTATAGAAAACGTCAGATCAAGTTGAGACTAGAACAAGTCACGGGCGAGAGGTGGACGCCATCTTCGCGCTGCATGGAATGCTCGACACTCAAGCGGATTCTCGGTCGAGCCGCTTTACGCCTTCGGAACTGCCAATCACGATGAGCGATGCCATACCGATAAACAGACCGTGTTCGATGACGCCCACGACGCTATCCAGCTCACGCTGAAGGACGTCGGCGGATCCAATCCGGCCGAACGCGCAGTCGAGTATGTAGTTTCCCCCGTCAGTCACAAAAGGTTTCCCATCAGCTTGCAGCCGCAGAGTTGGCTCTCCGTGCAATTTGGTCAGCCTTCGCGCGGTCGCCTGCCAGCCGAACTGAGCGACTTCGACGGGTACTTCTGCGCGATCACCCAAGTGGGAAACGAGTTTGGATTCGTCCACGGCTATACAGAGTCGCGAACTGGCTGCCGCCACGATCTTCTCGCGCAAGTGGTTCCCGCCGCCGCCCTTGATGAGATTGAGCGTCCCGAGTTCTACTTCATCGGCACCATCGATAGTCACATCGATTTGTGAGTGGTCGCCCAACGTAGACAATTCGATGCCAAGTTCCCGTGCTTGTTCGGCAGTACGCTCCGAGGTTGGAATTCCGATGATCTTCAACCCCTCGTGGACGCGCCTGCCGATAGCGTCGACCGCTAATTTCGCCGTACTACCGGAACCGAGGCCGACGATCATTCCGTTCTGCAACTCGGCTGCGATCGCGTCTGCGGCGGACTGTTTGAGTTTGTCAACAACCGCCTGGGCTGGCTCATTCATGGCGCTGTTCATGTCCTCACTAGGTTCAAGCTTCAGTATGGACCGGATTCGTCGCGCTGCCGCCTGGCTTCTCGATGACCGTCCAATGTCGAGAAGTTATGTCGTTGGCGGCAGCGGACCAAGAATATCTATTTTGTACTTCGCTGCAGTACGTATCAGCTTTTCCATGGGCGGGGCCGCTCCGCTAGCGGGCTCACTCAACTCCAACACGAAGCGCTCGAACCCGGCGGGGCTGCACAGGATAAGCAGCTTTGCGTCAGTTGGGCGTTCAACCTTAAAACCATGCGGGATCTCACGCGGCAAGAACACGTAGGCTCCCGGTCCGGCACTGAACCACTTACCATCGGAAACGAAGGCTATTGTGCCGTCCAGTACGTAAAACGCTTCATCCTCGTTGTGATGGATGTGGTACGGAGAAGCGAAACCGGAAGCGATGGTGAGGTGCTCAATCAGACCGAATGCTCCGTTCGTGCTTTCGCCAGTGGCTCTGATCAAAGTCGGCGCACCCAGAAACCAGATTGGCGACTCTTCTCTTGTATTCACGACTGGCGCTTGCGTCTGTCCCAGCACTTTCACCCTCCTTGTGTTGTTCTGTCCACGCTCGCTGTTGGAGGTCAAGTTCAATGACCTGCGACATTATACTTTGCGTCACGTGTGACGAGTCGTGTCAGCGCCGGGCGCTATCGATCCCTACCCATGTCCCCAAGTGATAGGGCGTGGTTCCGATGGGCTGTGCCCGCAAGGCGAGCCGGAGCGTCACGACGAAAACGAGAACGTTGATGTACAGCACCGGCGACAGTTCTGATTTTAGTGCGCCGACCGATGCGTACGCGCGCGTATCTGATTGGCGTCGCCGCTAACTGTCGCGGTGTGGAAATCCCATTGAAGCCAGAGTCAAAGCGAAGTCTGTCAGGATTCTTATCCGCCTTCAACAGTGTTGATTGGGAGGCACGTTTGGATTTGATTCGTTCGCTGCCAGGCGAGCGCCGAAGGCAGTTCCTCGGGCGAATACTGAACAGCAAGACGGCACACTTTCAGTTCATTGGCAGCATCGTATGGGGAGTCAGCATGGGATTTACGAAGAGGCCAAGCTCGAGTTAGCAACAACCTCTCTGAGTACTATGGTGAATTTGTCTCTATGGCATAATTGCGACGCAGCTTTAGCCTGCAGATGTGGCGCGCGCCGCGGCATCGCGAAGACCCTTGATGCGGCTATGCGCTGCCTCGACCTCCGAGTGCTGCTGTTGCAGGAGGGATCGAACTTCGGAAGGCAGTTCCTGGTACTGGAGCGCTTCGTGATATCTCTTCAACGAGAGATCTTCACCCCGCTCGGTTTCTTCGAGGATCTGGTGCTCGCTGTGCCCGGTGAGCGCGCCTTTTAGTGCTATCCAGCCGGCATGGACCTTGCCGAGCACTCCGGAGGAATCTGTAACAGTGCCGCCGGCTCTCTCCACTGTCACGCGCAGTTCCTCTGTGAAGCGGGTACGCTGCGCCGAATACTGCTCAAATATTGTTTTTAAGTTCGCGTCATTCACAGCATTTGCCGCGCTGCGAAAACCTTGTTCCGCATCACGGCAGATGGCGATTACGGCACTGACTGCCGACCAACTCTGCTGTTCAGCCATTGACAACACCTCCGTTCCTGGACGGAGATCCACTGGAACCCGTTTCTCGACGGAAGCCTAAACGGACGATAAAGCGTTATACAGCTATTTGCCGGCAGAGGCGGGATGGCTGATGCGAGCTGTGAAATTCAGATCGATTTCGACTTTGTCGTTCACCTTCAGAAGGAAATTACTCGGATCCTTCATACCCCAGGCGACATACGGAATCACGAATATGCCGCTCCCCGTTACTTGTTCCGGCGACATCTGAATTTCGAGTGGAATCGAGAGTTCGTGGGGCTGTCCATGTATCGAAAAAGAACCGGAGACTTCGATCTTGGCAGGACCCGAAGCAAAGAGATTACCTGAAAGGCTCTTGGGCGAGAAGCGAATTTCGGGATAGCGTTGGGCCTGAAGAACGTCCCGGGTCATACGGCGGTCGCGCGGGCCGTTTCCGCTGTTCCCGCTTGCCGCATCGACGACCATGTCTCCGGTGATGCCGCCCGTAGAGGGGTCGAACTCAAAGTGACCCTGTTTCAAGCGAAAGTTTCCGTGAACCGTGTGCAGAACATCGCTAAGCACAAAACCGATGTTGGTGCGGGCGGGATCGAGATCCGCTGCAATTTCTTCGGAGCGTGCCAGGGGCAGCGTGCCCAAACCAAGGAGGATGAAACCCGTTGAAAAAGGAATTCGTTGTCGCACCCCGACTTATCCGGCGAGAATCGCGCGGCCAAAGCCCAGGAGGTTGAAGGAGCAGATGCGTTTGAACGACACGGCGCCGACATGAACGGCGAGCAGGGACTCAAACGTTTGCGGGCTCCGGGCGAGGCCTGCCAGCACGCGCCGCTGCAGCCCGGGGTGTTCGAGAGTCAGCATCAGAGAGGACATAGCTCGAGGCCGCCGCATCAGGGCTCGATGGGTTTGCTCATACGCTGCGAGGTTGCCGCTCTTGACGGCTGACGCGAGTGCTTGCGCTTGTTTCAGACCCAGGCACATACCTTCGCCCGTGATCGCGTCGACAGAGCCTGATGCGTCTCCGATGAGGGCCACCTTACCTTTTTGCACGCGGCGCAGGCGGCGGGAAACGGAAAGCGCGCCTAATTCGCGAGATGCTGGCTCGGCATCATGCACGCGACGCTTCAGATCGGGAAAATCGTCGAGCGCCTGATCCAAACGGAATCTGGAGTTTCGAGAGATGACAGCCAGACAGATTTCAGCGGCTGAGACGGGCGTGACATAAATCTGCGAAGTCGGACCCCAATGTAGTTCCATGTAAGGCGACCAGGGCGCAATGCGGTAATGGCGACGGAATCCAAAACGCCGTTTTTCGTGGGCAACTTCGTCCAGGGCCGCCTGGCGTCGAACGTGGGAGTTCTGCCCGTCGGCTCCGACAATCAGATCCGCGTGTATGGAATGTCCATCGAATGAGATCCCGGTTCCCAAGAGCCGAACATTTCTTGCGTTCCAAAACAGGGAAACGCCGAGGTCGGCTGCATGTTGGACCATGAGCCAATGGAGCGCGGTCCGACGAACGCCTTTGGCTACGCCAACGGGGAAATCGGCCGTGACAGATGAAGAACCATCAGTAAACCGGATGCCGCGAAACGGGCAGCCCACTTCGTCCGGCAGTTCGATGCCCATCTGATGAAGTGCGGCGATGCTATCCGGCATGAGCCCTTCGCCACACGCCTTATCCGCCGGAGGAACCGTACAATCGACGAGAGTAACTTTGCAGCCCTGGCGACGCAGCGCAATCGCGGCCGCGAGTCCAGCCGGACCGCCACCGACAACGCACACGCTAGCGAAAGACCTAGACATTCACCGCTCTTCGGGCGAGACCCAACGCCTCGCTCCAGAATACCGATGGAGAGTGAGCGAGTTGTATGACCTGACGGATCGCACCGACTGCTTCGTCGATTTGATGTCGCGTGATGATGAGAGGCGGAACAAGTTTCAAGACTTGGAAATTGTTGCCGCAGATCTGAGCGAGAACCCCGTGATCGCGGAACAGGCGCATTACGAGGACCTGGCCAAACATTGCCGGGTGAATTTTCGCGAACGCTTCATAACCAAGACGCAATGAGAGCGTTCGCGGCGGGCGGAAGACGATACCTGTGAAGAGCCCCTGGCCGCGAATCTCCTCGATCATTTCGAACCCGCTGAGCTGATCACGGAGTCTCTCGCGCAAGTAATTCCCGCGGTCGTTCGAACGACCAGAGGCGTCCTGACTTTCGAGGGCATCGAGAACCGCGAGCCCTACACGCATGGCGAGACCGTTTTCAGAGAACGTGGAAGTATGGATCAGCGAGCGTTTCAGTGAACCATAGACGGAATCGTAGATCTGATCCGTCATGAGGAGTGCGCCGCTGGGCACAAGGCCGCCACTCAAGGCTTTGGCAAGCACAACCATGTCGCCCGCAACCGAATAATGATGGGCTGCGAGAAAAGGGCCGGTTCTGAAAAACCCCGTTTGTACCTCATCGAGCACCAACAAGGTTCCAAACTGTTTGCATAGACGGGCCGCACCCGCCAGGTAATCGTTCGAGGGAAGCCTTATGCCGCCTTCGCCCTGAATGGGCTCGAGAAACAACGCGGCGAATTTCTTTGTGCGCAGATGCCGTTCTAATTCGCCCAGATCGTTGAAGGGAATTTGTTGGGTGTCATTTAGGAGTGAACCGAAGCCTTTTTTCCAAAACGGATCGCCCATCAGCGAGAGCGCGCCGCATGTGAGTCCGTGAAAGGCGCCTTCGGCATAGAGCAAGCCGGCTCGGCGTGTATGCGCCCGCGCGAATTTGATGGAAGCCTCGATTGCCTCGCTTCCCGAACTGCAGAAAAAAGCTTTGGTGACCTGGCCATCCGCAAGCGAACACAGACGGGCGGCGAGTTCTCCCGCGCGCTCAGGTATATGGCTCTGGAGCATCGCCGGACCACGACGGTCGAGTTCGTCTTTCACGGCCTCGATGATGTGCGGATGATTGTGGCCGAGATTGTGGACGCAGTAGCCGGAAAGAAAATCGAGGATGCGGCGTCCGTCGCTCGTGAATAACTCAGCGCCCAAACAGCGCTCGTAGCGAACGTTCATCCCCAGCAGTTTGAGGAGGCGCGCCCACTGCGGATTCACCGAACCGGCGTACTGCTGCTCAGGCAAGATTGCCGCCTGTTCGGTTCGATGAAATTCCTGCGCCTGGATGGTGGCGGACATGACTGGACTTAATTTCTCCTGAGGCCGCTAAATGGCGGAGCAACGACTTAAAGATGTTTCGACGTGCAGAGCCATCGGGTCAGTTCCTAAATGAGCCATAAATACTCACGACCAGGAGCCTCAATTCGTGCTGTATGGTTGGTCGAGAACAGCACGCACTTGGGGCGACAACTTATCGGCGTTGGCGAGCAGAAGGCTCACCTGCCACATCTCGGTTTCACTTAACGCCTTCGTGTACGAGGGCATGCCGGTCAACCTGATGCCATTAGCCACTTTCCAATAGGTCTCGCCCGCCGGATCGTCGGTGACGCCATGCCCTTTGAACAGTTGGGGAGGGCGAGGGTACATTCCCTTAGACGTTGGTGTCGGCTCTTGCCCGGGCAAACCGTGGCACACAGCACAATGGACGCGGTAGACGTGAGCACCGGCCTGATAATTTTCCTCGGAAGGCTGTACGGGTGAATTCTTAGGAGCTTCTTTCCGTATACGAGCGTTGAGAGCCATGTGGGCAAGCTGCTTCTCGAAAAGCATGGGAGAAGACGCGGTTGCGACGGGCGCATAGCCAAAGCGAAAGTACGTCCAAAATACTACCGGGAGAATCAGGACTCCCACGATGAAGGCAATCACGACACGCGCCATAGGAACCTACATCTTAGTTACCGAAAACGGATAAGATCAAGGTGCGCTATCGCGAAAAGCGGCCTCGCGCAGCCTATTTATCGAGCGTTTATGTTTTCCGAGCCGTCAGCGAGGCTCGCCAGGTAATATGTCCGCACGAGTCCGATTAACTATTTCGTTCACTGCTCTTTTCGGAGCCATTGTAGTTGCGCTCGCGGTTGCAGCGTATCTTCTGGTCAGGAACGATGCGTATCTGAGACTGGATAGCGCGCTGGAGGTGGCGACAAGCGCGACTGCTATGTCAGCCGAGCATGAGCTGAATGAGCACGCCACGAAGACTGGCGGCGAAGCTGATCTGCATGCGGTTTTGAATGAGGCCGGGCATACTGCCTTGGCAGACACACAAATCGTGGTTCGCGAAGGTAGCCGGAACGCAGTTTACAGGATGAATCAAGGGCAGGGCTTCGATTGGAGCCAATTCCCGTCGGACGTCTTACATGACGGAGCGACGTTCAAGGGTTATCGTATTGCCAGCCGGAACTTACCGGTTCCAAAATTCAACACGACGTATCAGATCTATGCCGCGACTTCCGTCGCACCGGCTTTGGCTCAGATCGAAACAGTGCGCAATGCTTTGTTTGTTTTCGTTCCCCTCGGACTTGGTTTGGCGGGTCTGGCCGGCTACTTCCTCGCGCGAAGATCTCTGCGACCGCTTGCAGAATTGGCAGAGACAATCGACGCGGTACGTTCGTCGGACTTGAGCGCCCGAGTGAAACTTCGGAACGAGCGCGATGAAATCGGGAAGCTTGGGCAGCGCTTCAATTCTCTTTTGGAACGGCTGGAAGAAACTTTTCAATTGCAACGGCGCTTTATGGCGGATGCTTCACACCAGATCAGAACGCCGGCAACCGTGGCGCTTGCGGCAGCGCAGGTGGCCGGAGGAGATTCGAATGCGACCGTCAGCGAGTGCAAAGATGCACTCCAGGTGGTCGAACGCCAAATGCTGCAGCTCCGCCGAATAGTCGAAGAGATGTTCTTCCTGTCTCAGGCAGATAGCTCGTCGTTGAAATTCACGCCGAAAGAGATGTATCTGGACGACGCGGTGTGCGACGCACTCAGAGCAGCGAAGGCGTTGGCGAGACCGGGTCAGGTCCTGAAGTTTACCGATATTCCGGAAGCGAGATGCCTGGGGGATGAGGACCTGCTCAGGCAGGCGGTTCTGATTCTGCTTGATAACGCTCTGAAATTCGCTCCCCCTGACGGCCATATTGAAGTCAATTTGTTTCCGCGCGGCGATAACTGGGTGTGCGCCGTAACCGATAACGGCATCGGCATATCAAAAGAGGCGCAGTCTCGCATTTTCGAGCGTTTCTTTCGGGAAAGCCGACCGGGTAATGAGGCAGTGGCGGGCTCGGGGCTGGGGCTGGCCATTGCGCAATCCATTGTCGAGAATCATGGCGGCACGCTGAGGCTGGTGGAATCGCGTCCCGGACGAACCATTTTCGAGATGACAATCCCCGGGCTGGCAGAGAAAGACGAATCTGTCAGCAGTCAGGCAAATTCCCTGGCAGTCAAGATGTAGCCCGCTCCGCGGCGGGCGTGAATCAGCGGTTTCTGCCCTTCCACGTCGATCTTCTTGCGAAGTCTTTTGATGTACTCCTCGATCAGATTCGAGAAGGGATCGTACGATTCGTTCCAGACACGCTCAGAGATTGCCTCACGACCAAGCAGCGTATCGGCATGGCGCGCGAGACACTCCAGCAGCGCATATTCCTTAGCGGTCAGTCGAACAAACTTTCCAGCCCTCTCAACGGTTCTCGAACGCGTATCGACCTCAAGCGTATCAACCCGAATAACGGAGTCCTCAAGCAGGGGCTTTCTTCGAAGCAAAGCACGCACCCGTGCCAGCAACTCCTTCAGGTCGAACGGTTTGACGAGGTAGTCATCGGCTCCTAGGTCAAGTCCTTTCACACGATCCTCATAAGCACCGCTCGCGGTGAGCATCAGGAGGGGTGTCTGCAAACCCGCCTCACGCATCTCACTACAAACGGTCCAGCCGTCTTTTATGGGCAGACGGATATCGAGGATGACGAGATCGTACGGATTGGACAGAGCCTTGTCGAGACCGGACTGGCCATCGGCGGCCAGATCGACCGCATGCATCTCCTGCCTTAATCCTTTGGCGATCATGCGGGCGGCTTCCCCTTCGTCTTCGATCAAGAGCAGTCGCATACCGGGCTCTGAGACGATGATCACACGAGGTGTTGCAAGCAGGTGGGAATCGGCCGATTGCCGAGTAACGCTGTATATTTTGTAGGTTGGCCCGAAAGAGCGAGCTACAATGGGCGGCCAGAGGCGGGGCAAGCCATGGCGGCCCACAAGAGTGCGGGGAGCGTGTAGGTTCCATTCTGTCTGAAGAGTGCCTAAATTTTTATCGTCGGTTTAAGGGAGCACACGTACTCTGGGGCGAAGTGGGTGGCCCACTTCTTTGAGGTAACGCAATGCAGTACAACCGTTTGAGCGTGTTTACCATGCTGGGCGTTGGTTTGGTCTTCAGCGGTCCCATCATGGCGCAAGCGCCCGATGCAAACGTACAGATTCCGGTTCACCTGCAAGTAGATGCGGGGACGCCGATACGTGTATACATCACGCGTCGCATATCCTACCGCCTAGGCGAGACAGTTCCGGCGAAAGTAATTGAGCCTGTCTGGGCATTCGACCGGATCGTGATCCCGGCGGGAAGCACGCTTCAGGGAAAGATCGTGGGGCTTGATCCCGTTTCAGGAATGGTCCGCACCCGCGCGATTGTTGGCGGTGACTTCACCCCATTGAAGCGCGCGGAGGTTGCGTTCAACAGTTTGACTCTACCGGGAGGGCGTGTTCTCCCGCTCGAAACCGCAGAATCTTTAGGCTTGGCAACGCTATACGTGCCGCCGCCGAAAAGGCCGAAGACTCAGAAAGCGAGTAATGGTAAGGCCGCGCAAGCCGGGCATCTGCTGCGCCAACAGGCCCAAAACCAAATAGAGAGCCAAGCGCGCGCACGATCTTATGGTTTTTACGACCTTGTGCGCGGACCGAACAAAGTGGAGTGGCTGGAAGACTTCGCCTTTTCCAAGCTTCCTTATCATCCGCAGTGGTATCGCACCCGGACGCGCTTCGATTCGGTTCTGACCGAGCCGCTCGATTTCGGGACGGTCAATATCGCAGCAAGCGAGATCGCCAAGCCGGGAACTTCCGCGCCTCCGAATTCGATCGCCCAGATGCGATTGCTCAATACGGTAAGCTCCGCTGATGCGCACATCAGTGACCCGATAGAAGGAGTGCTGACGGAGCCGTTATTCGCGGAACAGAAACAGTTGGTGCTCCCGCAGGGGACTCATTTCACAGGCAAGGTCACCGCTGCGCAGAAAGCGCGTTTATTCCATCGTGGCGGAAAGCTGCGTTTTACGATCGACAGCGTTGATTTGCCGAAGGAAGACACGGCGGTTCTTGAAGCTGCTTCGGCGAGAACCGAGCGGACGAGCCAGCCGGTTCAAGGGCAACTGGTGGCGGTCGAAGCGGATCCCAAAGCAGTCAAAGTAGATTCCGAAGGAACGGCAACCGCAACGGAGTCCAAGACCCGCCTGCTGCGTCCCGCAATTGCAGCGTTGATAGCGGCGAAGTCGCTCGACAATGATGAAGGGAGACAAACCGCATCCGGAGGCTCAAATGCGAATCTTGGAGGCCGAACACTTGGCGGATTCTCGGGTTTCGGTATGCTCGGAACGCTAGCCTCATTTGGACCACACCAGATCGGCGCGGTTTTCGCCTTTTATGGATTGGGAATGTCGGTGTATTCGAATGTGATTTCGCGGGGAAGAGAAGTCACGTTCGAAAAGAACACCGCCATCGCCATCAAATTTGGACCTCCCCGGAATAAGTAGCCGCCAAGGCGTGAGACGAGCAACGACCAACTAAACTCGTTATTTGCCGTCAACCAGTGCGCGCTCGGACCGGGCGCCGGGCTTTCATGTGT
>JAFAUR010000153.1 GCA_019243205.1 Acidobacteriaceae bacterium
ATCGACATCACTGAAGGGCCGTTTCTGCGAAGTGCTGGCGGGAACTCCCTATTTGTGCCTGGGACGATTGACAATGTCAACGGAGCAATATCGTTTACGGCGGATTCACTTTTAGGGATCGCTCCGGGTGTAAGCGGAAGCGGTGTATTAGCAACTGTGCGGATGCAAGCGCTTGCACCAGGTCTTACTCCCATCAATCTATCAAACCTCACCTTACTCGACTCCGCGCTGAATGAGATTACAGCGTCGACCTCGAGTGGTTCTGTGGCCGTGAGCGCCGTGCCTGAGCCTCGGTCCTGGTTTTTTTTAATGGCTTGTCTCGGCGCGCTGGTCGTTCGGCGTCGCCATCAAACATCCACTTTGACGATACATCTAACGCGTGTAAGCAGTGAACCCAAAAACATGTTTAGTCCGCTTCAGAAATCGACAGGACCGCGGCGCGCCTAAGACAATTCGACGCCAGTCCTAGACCCTATCGCGCGGTCAACGGAAGTTTTCTACAAGCATGAGGTCACTACCGCCCTGGCGGTCTATCTGCCCATAAAGAAGCCACTGCCCATCCGGCGAAACACTCATACGCTTCGAAGGCTGTTTGTCGAGTTTAGTAATCAGGCGGGCACCGCCATCCGCGAAGCTCAAAAGCTGAAGTCCGGCAGACGCTATATAGTAAATGCCATCTTGTGTCACGGCATAGCTCTGACTGAGCAAGGAACGTAGCACCTGTTTTTCCTGTCCACCATCGGCCGGAATTTTCCAGAGGCTACTCTCCAGATTCCTGGTATCGTCGTTGCTGCTCTTTGTGTAGAAGATCGTTCTGCCGTCCTCTGATTCGACTTGATCGTCGCCGCCGTTTTTGGTCACTTGTACGGCATCGCCACCCGAGGTTGGCATCTTCCAGATCTCGAGTCGTCGCTTCCGAGTCGAGCCGAAGTAAATCCATTTGCCGTCATGTGACCAACTCGGGCGAATATCGTTGGATATGCTCCGAGTCATCCGTTGCGGCTTGCTTCCGCGACTGCTAACTGTGAAAATCTGCCAACGACCTTCAATGAGGGCATCAAAAGCGATCCGCTCCCCGTCAGGCGACCAGCGCGGGCTTCCGGCATAATCCATATCGACGAGTTGCACTGCATCCGAACCGCCGGCGTCAGATACCCAGACCTCATGTTTTCCGGATCGGTCCGACTGAAATGCAATTCGTTTGCCGTCAGGTGAGTATTGCGGGCTGTCGTCCTCTCGCGTCGAAGCGATGAAAGCCGCCGGTCTCTCGCCTGGGTTCCACAGGTTCACCCGCCAGATATTCGTGTCTGTGGAAATCATTTCGGTATAGGCCAATCGGTTTCGCTGACGCGAAACTGCCGGTGAGAGTGCGTTAGTGCCCACAGGCAATCGCGTCGGCTTCGCAGAACCCGAAACGCCAATTCTCCATAAACCCTGAGAACCCCCTCGGCGCGAAGAAAAGACTAGCTCTTTGCTGTCGCCGGTCCACGCTATTCCACCGATGCTCGCTCTGTCGAAAGTGATCCTCTTCGGCTGGGTCTCTGCGGAGAATCCCGCGGCTACCGGAACCACGAATATGTCACCGAACATTTCGCGAACGGGCAAATCAGGGTGGCTGGTATCGGTCGCAGACCGAACAAAGGCAATCATTCGACCGTCGGGCGAGAAGGCGGGGCTGTGGTCAAAATCACCTACGATTTTGCTCTGAGGCAACCTGATTTGTCGGGTCTCCCCGCTTTCCACCGAAACAAGATAGATACCAGATTGCCTCCGACTCGGATCTGCAAGCGCGATTAGCAGTGATCTGCCATCAGGGGACCATCCACCAAAGCTAGCGGATGTTGTGGCGAATTCCTCGACCTCGCGCTCCGGGCCACCTAAGGCGGGAACTACCAAAAGAATCCATTTTCCGCTGAGGTCGTGGCGCAGGAATGCAATTGACCGCCCGTCCGGTGACCACGCGGGACTACTATCTGCCGCTGGATCAGTCGTGAGGCGTAATAGTCTCGGGGAACCAATCAGCTTTACGTAGATGTCGGAGTTATCCTGCTTTTCTCCGTCCCACGCGAACGCCAATTCGTTCCCATCCGGAGAGAACCTTGGATCGCTTTCATTCCCCGGATAAGTCGTCAATGGGACAACTTCTAAGCCTACGGGACCGCCAGATCGACTCACGAACCAGAACGCCGCCCCGATTAGCACAAAGCATAGTGCCAGCAAAGCTGTGCCACTGAGTTTCCGCCTCGAACCCAAGAGTCGGACGACCAAGTTGGCTGCATTCTTCTCATCACGTGTTTGCGCCGGCTCCCTGAACGGCGGTGCGTTCAGCAACCGGCGCTGTTCAGGTTTCTCCAGTTCCTCAGTAATCTCTTCCGCTACGGCCAGCGCGGAGGCGGGGCGACGGTTCGGGTCTGTTTCCAAACAGTGGCGTATGGCGTTTTCCACACGTCGATCAAGTTCCACGTCAGCCTTATCGTTCGGCATGTGGCCGGTGAACATCTTGTACAGTACTACTCCTAAGGAATAGAGGTCACTCTGGGCTGTCACCTCTTTGCCGGCCAACTGCTCTGGCGCCATGTACGCCGGTGTCCCGCTGCAGATGTCTCGAATTTGTTGCGCTACTCCTGCAAGACCAAAATCCGTAATGCGTATCTCGCCTTTGCCATCGAGCATGAGGTTGGCGGGCTTCAAATCGCGATGAATCACACCTTTCTGGTGCAGAGCGGCCAAAGCGAAACACAACTTTCGGGCGACCTCGAGCGCTTTATGCGTAGGGAGCCGTCCGATGCGCCGCAGCAGAGAACCTAAATCCTCTCCATCGATGTATTCCATCGTTAGAAAGGTCAAGCCGTCCGCGTCTCCGATGTCATACACACGGCAGATGTTGGGATGCGCGATTTGTCTTGCAATCCGTATTTCGTTACGGAAGTGGCTCAGCAAGGTTGGATTAGCGTTCGCTTTTTGTGGCAAAAATTTTAGCGCCACTGGTTGTCTGAGCAATAGATCGTCAGCTCGATATACCTCGCACATTCCTCCGCGCCCCAGTAGGTTCACAATCCGGTAGCGATTCGCCAGCATCGTTCCCGGTGGAAACTCGAAATGATCGGGCTGACTACATTCGACTTGCGTGGGATGTTTGAGTAAGGTTTCGTTGTCCGTCCATATCGGACGATCGATCAGCCCGCCGCATCCAACATCACCTTCCTTCAGTAGCGACTCAAGTTCGCGGCGCAACTCGTTGTCCGACTGACAGACTTCGGAAATAAATGCCAAACGCGCCTGCGGCTCGCGTTCTAGAGCTGCGTGATAGAGCAGCTCAAGTTTGCGCCATTGATCCGGATCCATGGCAATACACCTAGCACTTAAACGGAAACCCATTCTGACTGAGCTGCCGAATCTTGAGGGTCCTGATTATACAACAATGTCCGGTTCGAGATCTCGCTCGCCCTGCGTAGCCAGGACATGCAGGTCCACCTGAAAATGAGCCGTGATCGTCGCGTCAGCTCCGGGGGGCGTGGCAGCGAACTCCTCACTGGACGAGTGGGTCAAACAAAGGGCCCAGTGTCGCTATTCCGAGATGACTGTCGGTCGATTCCGGAGCCAAATAATCTTACATTCAACAACACAACAGGAGTGGCGTAGCCGTTGCGATTGGAGCACTAACGATTCTCCGCCACCATTACGTTGCTGCCTGACCTGTCAAGCTGCGAGTACAGAACCCACTTCGAATCCTGCGATACCGAGACGCTGTAATCGCGGCCGTCGGAAAAGCCTTCCAGGATAGGGAGAATCAAACGGGTCCGCTTACTCGAGATCCCGTACGCTTTGAGTGCTCCTGGCCGTGCTTTGCCGGGGCGTTCAATAAACACGATCTCATCATCAGCGAGGGTCCAACCGTTTTGCTGGACGTTCTCAGGTGGACCGATGACCAGCTCTTCGCGGGGACTGAGCTGGCCGGCGGCATAGGCAGGCATCCGCCAGATGCTGATATTCCTGTCCTTCGAAAAATAAAGCCACTTGCCATCCCGTGATTCTCTTGCCGCATAGCCGCCGTTCTCCGTTACCTGAAGCGGCGGTCCTCCAGAGGCCGCCTGTTTCCACACGTCCCAGCGGCCCGTTCGATCGGACGCGAAATAGAGAAATCTTCCATCAGAGGACCAGCTTGGAAGTTGGGCCTTAATTCCTGAAGTGACACGCTTCGCGTTACCACACAGCATGCCCGCGAGATCACAATCGAGGACGAAGATGTCGGAATGGCCCTGGGCTCTGGCATAAAACGCTAATTGACGCCCGTCGGGGGACCATTGGAGATCGCCCACGTCCGGTCCAGCGAAGTTCGTGACGCGCTTCTGACCGGAGCCGTCGGCGCGGGCAAGCCAGATCTCGCGACTGCCGGAGCGATCGCTAATGAAGGCAATATGGTTATCAGGCGAGTAGGCCGGATGCTGATCGCGAGAATTGGAAGCAATGAGCCTGACCGGCGATTCACCTCCGGCGGTGGACACGCGATAGATATTGAGATCTTGTATTTGGTTCACCCAGGCCAGCCGGTTTGTTTTCCAGGAAGTAGCAGGAGTGATTGCATCGACTCCGCCCTGAATAATCCGCTCCGGACGGTCTTTCGAGGCCAGGGGGAAGCGCCACAACCCGAATATGGTGCTGCCGCGCTGGCAGGATACGATCAGGCTTTTGCCATCTGCCGTCCACGCGTGGCCCCAAATTCCACGTTTGTCCCAAGTCACTCGATGGGGCTGCCCGCCGGCGACCGGGACAGTGTACATATCGTCCGCCCAGAATCCGCTGATCCTTTTAAAGGCGATGGTTCGGCCGTCGGGCGAAAACTTGGGATTCGCATCACCTGCGCCTTCGGGGGGCGGGGAGGTTAATTTTCGTATTCGACGGCTCTCCAGGTTCAGCAAATAGAGCGCCAAAACCTGCGATTGACCCACAAGTTCGGAGAACGCCAGCTGCCTACCATCGGGCGACCAGTCGAGGCGGGCTGAGAGATGCGGACTTCTCACATCCAGAATTTTTTTCTCATTGCCACCTGAGGTGGGGATAACGAAGATGGCGCCAGATGCCGTGTATTCGCGCTTGAAGGCGATCCATTTGCCATCCGGCGACCAGACAAGAGGTCCAATGATACCGTCGAAGCGAGAATCGGTCAGCTTTACCGGTGCGGTATCGTTCAGCTGTTTGACATAGATCTGCGGGGGCGTGTCTAATCGTTCAGCCCAAGTGAAAGCGACCGATTTGCCATCCGGAGAAAATGTGGGCGATGCCTCCCAGCCGGCATCTGATGTGAGCGGTTGAATGCTCAGGTTTGCGAATTGCGGCGAGTCTCGCCTCGCAAATACGAACCAGGCCGCAACGGCGATCGCAAGAAGAGAGGCAACCAGCGAGGCCAGCCAGAAGCGGCGATAACGAAGCCTAATGCCGGAGGTCGCTGCGCGAGCCGTCTCGGTGAGCAAGAGTGAAATTTCAGCGAGCCGCCTCGCCACTTCTCCCGCTGAAGGCCGCATGGCGGGGTCCTTTGCAAGCATGGCCAGAATAAGCGGATTCAAACCGGCCGGCAGCTGCGGATTCAGGGATGCGGGCGCAGGCGGATCCCCGGTGAGAATCGCCTCCATCACATCCAGGGGCGATTCTTTGGTGAACGGGTGCGTCCCTGTCGCGAGTTCGAAGAGCACCAGCCCGAACGAAAAGACATCGGTGGCCGGCGTCAATGACAGTCCGGTAGCCTGCTCGGGGGACATGTAACGCAGAGTTCCGAAAACAGAATCACCGGTTCCATCAATGGCAACCCGGCGCGCCAGACCGAAGTCGAGTACTTTTATGTACCCGTCGTTGCGCAGCATGATGTTCTCGGGTTTGATGTCGCCGTGAATGATGCCGTTGGCGTGAGCCGCAGCCAAGGCCTTGGCTGTTTGCGAGCCGACTGAGAGCACTCCATCCAGAGGAATTGGCGACCCTCTGAAGTTTGCGAGCGAGCTGCCTTCAACCAGCTCCATGACAATGGCTGAGGCTTGCTCGTATCGAACGACTCCATGAATGGTCACGATGTTCGGGTGATTCAAAGCGGATGCAGCTTTTGCTTCACGAGCGATGTGGGCGGTGTCCAGCCCGGATGACGTCTCGGCTCGCAGGAACTTCAGGGCCACGGTCCGGTCGAGTTCGGTGTCGCGAGCAGACCACACCTCGCCCATGCCGCCACGGCCGAGCATGTTGAGCAAAAAGAAGCGCTCAAACGGCTGGTTCGGGGCGAGGAAGCCCGGTGAAGATGTGCGTTCTAGCGTGGCTAAGATCGGCTTGCTCAAGAAGCTCCCGGCGGACTCATGCTGCTTCAGCAGTTCTTCCACCGCTTTTCGGAGCAAACTCTGGGTGCCACAGGCCTGATCCAGCAGCGCTACCCGTTGGTCACCGGTGGTCTCGAGGGCTGCGTGGAACAGCTCAACTACCTGGTCCCACTCCGAAGGCGCCATGCCACTTACTTTAATGGATGTTAGCTCACCCGCTGGCGGCCGGTTTTGCGCTTTCAGGCAGGCCTTCGTGGCAATCCAGTCGCTTCACGGCACGGATTCCAAAGGGCATCGGAGATAAGCTTCTGGTAATGCAAGCTACCGTTCAGCTTTCGCTTGACCTCACGAACTTACAAGATGCCATTGATACGGCTGAAATCGCGATCCGGGCCGGGGTGGACTGGCTGGAGATCGGAACACCGTTGATTATTGCGGAAGGAACGCGCGGTGTTCGTGAATTACGAGCGCGCCATCCGGGCGTCCCGCTGGTTGCCGATTTGAAGATCATGGACGGCGCTTATCTCGAAGCAGAGATGATGATCAAGGCCGGGGCGAATATGGTGGTGGTGATGGGACAAGCGCACGCGGAATCGATCGAACTTGCCGTGAAGGCGGGCCACGATTTCGGCGCAAAAGTGATGGGCGACAACATGAACATGGGCGATCCCGTCAGCGGCGCGAAACGATTGGAAGAACTTGGCTGCGATTACATCGTTCATCACATCGGATATGACATGCGCACGGTCCGGCGGGAACGGGGTTTACCCGCGCCGACCCCGCTCGACCACTTGCGTCAGATTGTGGAGGCAGTTGCCATTCCCGTGCAAGCGGTAGGCGGCCTAACCATCGAACAAGCGGTTGCAACTCCGTCATATGGCGCACCCATGGTGGTTCTCGGCGCTCCGCTGGCGATTGATGCGCACGCGTTCCGGACCGCATCCGGCGATCTGGAAGGAACGCTGCGAATGATCTGTGAAAAAGTACATTCCTACGGTGATGTGAGAGTCGCATGCCGCTGAAAGTCTCCGCTTTCCCAAAGTGCTATCTCGAAGAAATTTCCACGGGACGGAGGACTGTTTTCGAATGGATAGAAATGGCTACGGCTCTCGATGCGGACGGGTTAGAGATGTATACCGGCTTCTTCACAAGCCTCCGTTCGTCTTATGTCGAGGAAGTCGGTGATGCGATTCACTCTGCCGGCTTTGCGATGCCCATGTTGTGCTGTTCTCCGGATTTCACTGCTCCCGATGCCGATGCCCGGAAGCGCGAAATCGAGCGGCAATCAGCGATGATTCAGGTCACCAGCAAACTAGGCGGACCGCGGGCAGTGTGCCGCGTGTTGAGTGGACAGCGCTATCCCGAAGTTTCCTGGGAGCAGGGACGAGATTGGGTGCTGGAAGCATTCCACGCGGTACTCCCGGTTGCGAAAGAATGCGATGTGGTCCTCGGGATGGAGAATCACTATAAAGACGGCTTCTGGCAATACCCGGAATTTGCGCAGAAGATGGATCGATTCGTCTCAATTGTCGACGCTATGGAAGACCGGCAACATTTCGGCGTCCAATACGATCCGTCGAACGCAATCGTGGCAGGCGAGGATCCGCTGGCACTCTTGCAGCGGGTAGCCGATCGTGTGGTGAGTATGCATGCCAGCGATCGGTTCCTGGCTCCGGGAGCGACGCTGGACGAACTTCGACAGGCGGACGGCACGTTGGGCTACTCGCCGAAACTGCAGCACGGCGTAACCGGAAAAGGAATGAACGATTACGATGCCATGTTCCAGATCCTGGCCTCGCATGGATATAAGGGCTGGGTCAGCATCGAGGATGGGATGAACGGAATGGAAGAGATGGCCGAATCGTTGGCGTTTCTGAGGCGGATGTCAGCCCGTTATTTCCCTTGATGCGCTCAGTCCCTAGCGGAAGATCGTGGCGGTCTCCTGTATAGATGAGGTTCACTGACGCCTCCTCCGGGCACCTCGCCGTCGGGACATTCTGGCGTGGCGTGCAAACGATGGTTGGCCACTCGTGATCGTAAACGACGACGAGGCCCTGAGGACGGTGTCTTTGGAATTTGGTTCGTTCCGGTCGCGTCACCTCCTTACCTCATTTGTGCGCGAGAAGGATACGCCGGTCAATACACAAAATCCCTTGTCTTGGTCGGTGATATCCGGCAAGATTGCCTTCACTGGTCCGATCGCGGGATCCACTCGGTCGGTATGCATCCGGGAGGGGGCGGATGCTCGAACAGGAATCTTCGGAACAATCGAAAGCTCTCATCGGCCGCGGCGCAGACGAAATGGATCTCCTGAAAATTTGCGCTGACTTCCGGGGCTATGTCGTTCCTGGCGGACTCCTGCATACTGATCGGAGGCGTGCGGGCGAACATCCGGATACCCTGCAAAATCACGTAAGAAAATTGGCCTAACACTAACCGTGGCCAGGTGAATTTCTCACCCGGTGCGCAGGTCTTTACTAGCTCCCTCGTCCTTACTAGCGCCCTGGCTGGTGGCTGAGTTGGCCTTTCAGCCACGCCTTCGCAGCAATCCAGTCGCGCTTCACGGTGATGGCGGAGATATTGAGAACCTGGGCCGTTTCCTCGGGCGACAACCCGCCGAAGTAGCGTAATTCGACCACGCGCCGTTGGCGGGGGCTCATGGCGTCGAGCCTGTCGAGTGCCACTTCCAGGTCTAGCAACTCCTCCGACTGCTGATCGGAAAGCGTTCCGGCGTCGTCGGTTTCGACAACAATGCCGCCAGGCCCACGCCGCTTGAGCGCGTGTTTGCGTCGAGCATAATCAACCAGGATTCTGCGCATGACGGATGCGCTGACACCTATGAAATGAGCCCGATTCTGCCAGTCTCGCGCCTGATCGCCTACCAGGCGGATATACGCTTCGTTCACCAAGGCGGTAGGCTGCAGTGTGTGATCGGATCGCTCATTTCGTAACTGTAACTTCGCTAATGTTCGCAACTCATGAAACACCAGCGGGATCAGCTTGTCGACGGCGTGCGCGTCTCCGTGACCAATCTGTGCCAGGAGGACAGTTACGTCACCAGGGTCAGCGGCTTGCAGAAGCGGTACTCCTTATCCGCTAAGAATACACGCAATCTTTCGCGTGCAGACGAAGCCAAAATGGTTACAGGCTACCGCGCTAAAGAAACGAATCGGCAATTCACCAGGTTTGTACCTTCCCACGAATGTCAAAACGGATTGTGTTCGCTATCGAGATTGTGAATAACAGCAGCAGTATCGTTGCTGTTGATTCGCTAAGTCTATGCAAACAGGCCGACCGGTTTGGACAGAAAAACGCATAAGCCGGGCTGTCGCAAAGCTCAAAGCCTAGGCGCGCGCTTCGCGGTAATTCAGCTAATGGGAGTCGTTATGAACGACGGATTTCATACAATCATTCCTGGCAATGGGCAGAATTTCAGTGTTCCGATGCCAAATAATCCAACCTGCACCATCCCTGCGCCGGGTGCTCCAGCGCAGCCGATTCGTGTAACGCCGACCGTCTCCAAGTTGTGCTGGGCTGGCTTTGCCTTTCTGACTTGCGGATTGATTAGGGGGCAGGTTGTGGACAATCGATTCACAATCAACTCGCAAGGGCCTCAAATTCAGACCAACTCGCAAACGCAAACGCAGGCCCAGGTGTTCACTGTCACTTACACCGATCAGAATGGCCTCAGCGACGTTTCATCCCTCTATTTCAATGTCAGCAACACAAGTGGTGCAAATGCAACGCAATCTTGCTTTCTATCCTTCTACGCTCCTACCCAAACCATTTCGTTGCTCAATGACGCAGGTATATCTTGGGAGTCAATCACGCCGCGAGCGAATTTAACCGTAAGCAATGGTCAGTGCTCCCTAGACGGAACATTAACGGTGGCGAGCACATACAAAAATTCCTACACAATTCAATTTGCGCTAAGGTTCTGGAGCCAGTACGCGAACAGTGTTGCGTCGCTCTGGGGTATGGCGACGGGTCAGAACGCTGCTTCCGGCACCATTTGGCCATGGAAGTCGCTAGGGACAGTGCAGCCGGCCGTGATCTTTACGGCTGACCCGCACAGCTCGAACGGATTAGCTTTCGTGTTCGAACGAAGCAGCGCGTGGCAAGTGATCAACCAGGACGGATACTAGTATGAGCCATCGGTGATCGACACGTTGCCTTACTATTGCGGCAGAATCGGAACTCAAACTGTGGCGCAAGACGCGATTTATCGGGCCGGGTATGGGCCTCCAGTGATTTCCGGCGGTGGAGGTGCTTGTAGCCCATCGTTGTTGGTCATGGACGCAAAAAGCTCATTGCTCACAAATCCGCCTCTGGGGACATTCGCAATGTACTACGAATGCCCGTTTGATCCTGTTCCGAATCATATGGTGAGTCAGGTGTGCGTTCAGTTTTCCAACGATGGAGTTACCTTTCAGCTCCCTCATCTCATAGAACCAGCTCCGTCCGCGTCAACCTACGGCGCCGGACATCCTTCCGCGATATACCCGGCCGACGGGGGCTTCATTTACTTATTCTTTTATCAGGAGCTACCTGGAGGAGCGAAGGGAATGTTTCTCCAGAAGCTGTGGCCCGACGGTATAACTCCGTACGGAAGCGCACAGCCCACCAACGCGCATATATCAATGAAAATCAAGTACTATGTGGGTCCGGGTGCCTGGAACGGTATCTTCATCGGCGTCAGTCAATACGAGGGTCGCACGTACTTGAACTGGTCCTCGGACGGGATTAGCTGGGATTGGAGTGATCCGCAATCACCGATCACCGGGACGCTAAGTGAGATGGGAAAACATTACGCCGGATGGTCGGCTATCAATGCACAATGGCCTGACGGCCCTGGGCAGGTTACGGGTGGATGTGTCGCCCCCGGACCCCCGGGCCTCGCTGCAGACGGGTATGGCAGGATTGAGACCAATGACGGTACTGTCACCATTTACGAAGGCGAAGGCCTGCTTACCACGGACCCGATTGGCTTTCCTGACGTGACAGGTAATAGCTATTTCTTCTATGTTCAGGCGAGGCATCCCGAATGCAAAGACCTCTGGGGTTATGAGACCAGTAATAACGGTTCGCCCTACTGGCGTGGGTTTACCTGGAGACTGTTTGCTATGCAAGGGCAGCTCGTGCCGACGAGTTCTTGGAACTAGTAAGCTGTCCCAGGGATATTGTCAGTGCTCCGTTCGCTTCGCTCGCGGCTCATATTGCGCTCACCATAGCCATGAGCGCAGCGATTGGAGTTCAGTGCCGGTATCGAAATCCTCGGGACAGCTTACTAGAGGTTGATGCCGAGTCTCCAGAGCACGTACCCGATGGCTTGGCGGAAGTAGATCCAGCTGAAGCGACCGGGTTGGCGTTCGCCGCTTTCGGGACGGGGCGAACCGTAGACCCGAATGTTATGTGCTTCGAGTAAACGCTTGACACGGTAGATGTGATAGCCGTCGCTGACGACGATGCAGGATTGCAGGTTCATGCGGTGCATGATTTCGGCGGCGGCATCGACACTCTGGGCGGTTGTGGAGCCCTGCGGTTCGACCAGAATGGCCTCCGAGGGCACGCCGTGCCTGGAGAGGTAGGCGCGACCGACCTCGCCTTCCGTGTGGGTCAGGTCGCCTCCGGAACCGCCCGTCGTCAACATATAGGGGGCCAAGCCCTTAAGATAAAGAAGCAACGCGTGATTCAGACGGGCCTGCAGGACAGGCGAGGGACGGCCGCTGTATTCAGCGGCGCCGAGCACGAGGATGACGTCAGCCGGCTGAGCTTCGTCTTTCGCCGATTGCTTTTGGATCTGTCCGGCTACGCGAAGCAGGTAACCTAACGCCGCACTGAGCAGCAGGATGAAGAGGCCTGCGAGGACGCGTTTCATAGCGCGATGCTGGAGCAACTTCAACTGGGCTAAAACCTTTAGACTGAAGACTCAGTGTACGGCAGCGGCAGGAAGTCACATATAATCTGATGCAGCTTACAAGCGCCAGAAATCCTTGGCTACAAAGCATCCGGCGAGCCGCAGCGGCCGGAAAGCCGACCGAGGACGGACTGGTGGTGGCGGAAGGCGCGCATCTGCTTGAAGAAGCCTTAAAGCCCGCGAGCAGAAAGCGGTGGGTAATTGAGCGTGTTTTTGTGACGGCGGAGGCAAGGGAGCACTTTCCGTTGCTGCTGGCGGGGGATGACTTTGAACTGGTGGAACTGAGCGCTCGAGCAATGCAAGCGACCGCCGGGACGGAGACGCCACAAGGCGTACTCACATTGCTGAGACCGCCTGCGTGGGACTGGGAGGATTTGATTGTAGGCCAGCGGTTGCCGGTACTGATCCTGGACGGCATTCAGGATCCGGGGAACACGGGCACGCTGGTGCGATCGGCCGAGGCGTTTGGCGCTGGCGGGGTGGTGCTGTCGAAGGGGTCTGCGCGGGTTTCGAACGGGAAGTTCTTACGGGCGAGCGCGGGCTCGGTCTTCCGGATTCCTTATATAGAGGATACCGGCGCGAAAGAGGCGGCCGAGAGAGCGCTGCGCTCTGGATTATTGGTATTCGCGCTGACTCCCTCGGCCAGCCGATCGGTTTTCGAAGCCCAAATCGGCGACGGGTGCGCGCTCGTGATTGGCAGCGAAGGACGCGGGATCTCGCGGGAGGTTCTCGATCGGGCCGAGGAGCTGCGGATTCCAGCGCAATCGGTCGAGTCGCTCAATGCTGCCGTTGCCGGCTCCATTGCGCTGTTCGTCAGCCAGCAGCAAAGGCACGCGGGATGAGCTTATTTGACACACTTCCGGATCCGGGCGCTGGACGAGCAGACCAGTCTAGACCCTTAGCTGACAGAATGAGGCCCGCAACTCTGGATGAATTCGTCGGTCAGGAGCATATCATCGGGCCCGGCAAGCCGTTGCGGGCGCAAATCGAACGCGGGAACCTGACGTCCATGATTTTGTGGGGACCGCCAGGGTCGGGGAAAACGACGCTCGCTTCAGTGATGGCTTCGAAAAGCCGGTCTGATTTCGTACCCTTCAGCGCCGTCCTTAGCGGCATTAAAGAGATAAAGGCGGTGATGGCGGATGCCGAAAAGGCGCGGAGATTGGGCCGGAAGACGATCCTTTTTATCGACGAGATTCACCGATTTAACAAGGCCCAGCAGGATGCTTTTCTGCCGTATGTGGAACACGGGGACGTGGTATTGATTGGCGCTACCACGGAAAATCCCTCGTTCGAGGTGGTTTCGGCACTGCTTTCGCGGACCAAGGTTTATTCGCTGCATGCCCTTACCCAGGAGGATCTGCTGGTTCTTTTGACCAGGGCCTTGGAGACACCAGAGCGAGGCCTAGGCCACCTCGGCCTGCGGATCAGTCCCGAACTGCTGGAGGAAATCGCCATTTCTGCCAGCGGGGATGCGCGTTCGGCATTGAACACGCTGGAGCTAGGAGCCACCCTGGCGCGTGACGGGGTGATCGATAAGGAAGCAGTTGCGGACGCGTTACAGAGAAAAGTTCTGCTCTATGACAAATCCGGGGAAGAGCACTTCAACCTCATTTCCGCCTTACATAAATCTGTACGCTCAAGTGATGCAGACGCGTCACTCTACTGGCTGGCTCGAATGATGAAGGCCGGGGAGGACCGCTTATATTTGGCCAGGCGATTGATAAGAATGGCCATTGAGGATATCGGGCTGGCAGATCCCCGCGCGTTAGAACAGGCAATTGCCTGCATGCAGACCGTCCATTTCCTGGGCATACCGGAGGGCGACCAGGCGCTTGCACAATTGGCTTTGTACCTGGCGCTCGCCCCGAAATCGGATGCCGCTTACCGGGCGTTAAACAAGGCAAACGAGACGATTGAGGGAACCGCGGCCCCTGCCGTACCTTTGCACCTGAGGAATGCTCCGACCCGACTTATGAAGGAGTTGGGCTACGCTCGGGGGTATAAGCATGCCCATCAAGAGGAGGACGCGATTACCGACATGGAATGCCTGCCGGAGTCTCTGGCGGGCGCGGAATTCTACCACCCAACTACGAGGGGATACGAAAAGTATTTGCATGAGCGCCTAGTTTATTTGCAAAATAGGCGTAAGAAACATGGCAAATCTGCCGATTAGTAGATGTACGCAATTTGTGTAATCTAAGAGATCGGAGTTCGTAGGTGTCCGAAAATACTATGGCTCTAGGGAGCCGTTTGGAGCGCGCCGATATTTCAGCCACAGAACGAAGAAAATCAAGCCGTTTTCCTATTGAACGCGAAGTTCGGTACAAGACCCTGAACCAACGAGCGGAGACGCTTTCCGGGAATGGCAAAACACTGAACATCAGCAGCTCAGGCGTTCTATTTACCTCCGATCATGATTTGCCGATCGGAACAAGACTGGAAGTTGCCATCAGCTGGCCTGCTCAATTGAATGAGAAGTGTCTGCTGAACTTGGTGGCGCGAGGACGCGTGACGCGCCACACGAAGGGCCAACTAGCTTTACAGATCCAGCAGTACGAGTTTCGGACCCAGAGCAGACCCGGAAACGGAAAGTAATCACGGCGTTCAGGCCCGGCGCCGGCGATCAACTGTTGGGCTAACATGACAATGTTGTGCGCAGACGTTTCGCCTTCGCCGCTGCCGCGCTGAGTTTCGCTATTTTGCTCGCCCTGCTGATCTGGCAGGGCTCATTCCGCATCAATTATGAACCGTCGACTCTGACGGAGACGATTCTTCTCCAGTCGATTTCGACGCTCATTTTCCTGCTCACGCTGACGATGGCGTTTCTGCTGTTTCGCGCAGTGGTGAAGGGATACATCGACCGGCAGAAAAACAGGGAAGGCTCGCGAATCCGATCGAAGCTCTTGTTTGGCGCCCTGGTGCTGACGCTGGCTCCCACGCTGCTTTGCGTGCTGTTTAGCGGATACGTGCTGAACCGCCATCTGGACCTCTGGTTCAGCAGCACCGCGATAAAGAAGCTGGACGACCTTTACCGCAAGGAAGCAACGGAGAGGCTAGCAGCGGACACGCGCTGGCTCAGTTTATTACCCGAAACGCGCAAGGCGGCCGTCACGGGTCAGATCGATAGCGCGTTCTTCCGGAAATTGAGCAAAGAGCACAAGATGTTTCAGCTCGTGCTCCAGCGCGACGGCAAAGTCCCTCTCCTGCTTTACCAAGCTTTCGAAAAACCGCGGTCAGCCTTGATTCAGGCGGGCGCTGATGTTTTTGACAGCGGCAGGCGGGTGGGCAGGCTGGCTGTGGTGGCAACGCTTAGTGAAGAAGACGAAATCGCGCAGCCGAACTTCACGAGCGATCTAGCGGGAAGAAAAAAGTTTTATCAAGACACGTATTTCCGGTTGATCTGCCTGATAACGCTCTTCGTGATGTTCCTGGCGGCGTGGACGGCGCAGATCCTCTCACGGCAGATCAGCATTCCCATTTCCGCCCTGCTGGGGGCAGCGCAGCAGGTGCGTGCGGGAAACCTGGCATATCGCATCCGGGTGAGCGCAATGGATGAACTGGCGACCTTAGTCAGGGCGTTCAATGAAATGACGAACGAACTGGAAGCGAATGCGCGCGAACTCGAATCCCGACGGCGGTTCACAGAGGCAATCCTCGAAAGCATCCCAACGGGTGTGATTTCTGTTTCAGCAAACGAGCGGATCGAGCTGGTGAACCGAGCGCTTTCGGGCATCTTTTCGCAGGCGGCGATTTCGTCAGCGAAATACCTGGAAGATCTGTTCAGCGGAGACGATCTGGCGGAAGTTCGCTACATGCTGAAACGCGCGCGGCGAACCGGGGCGGCGGCTTCGCAGATCGACATCCAGCGGCCAGATGCGGTTTTGCATTTAGCAGTCACGGTGGCGGCACTCGAGCAACAGCGCGGCTTCGTGATGGTTCTGGAGGACACAAGCGATCTGTTGAGAGCGCAAAAGGCTGTCGCATGGCAGGAGGTAGCACGCCGCATTGCGCACGAGATCAAGAATCCACTGACTCCGATCTCGCTATCGGCGGACAGGATTGCGCGGCAATTGAAGCGCCTCGATCCGCAGTCTCCGGCCTTGCCGATTTTGCAGGAGTGCACGCAGACGATTCAACAGGAAGTGCAGACGGTGAAGTCGCTGGTGGATGAGTTCTCGCAGTTCTCGCGATTCCCGCGCGCAAAACTGATCTCGATCGATTTGAACGAAGTGGTGGAGAGCGCTTTAGCGGTGTTCGCCGGGCGACTGGACGGGATCGAGCTGATTACGGACCTGGACCGTACCATTCCCTGCGTCATGGCAGACCGCGAACAGATGAAGCGAGTGATCGTGAACCTCATCGACAATGCGGCCGAAGCAATGACGGACGTCCCGCTTCGGAAACTGAGAGTCGCGACGCGGCAGTCGCCAGCCGAGACAGTAGAGCTGACGGTGACGGACACGGGTCCGGGTATTACGGGGGCTGACAAAGAGAAGCTTTTTCTCCCGTACTTTTCGACGAAGGGTAGAGGAACCGGTCTCGGTCTCGCGATCGTGAGCCGCATCATCACGGAGCACCATGGAAGCGTCCGGGTGGAAGACAACTTCCCGAGCGGGGCGCGATTCCTTGTGGAGTTGAATCCGACGCCAGGCGCTGAACACGGGATTAGCGAAGCGGACAGAGTTCACCCCGCTACACTCTGAAGAGAGATAAGCCTCTCGAATGACGCTTGCGGGACCCAAAGTTCTGATTGTCGATGATGAAGTCAGCATTCGCCATACACTACAGGGCGTACTGAGCGACGAGAGCTACCAGTGCACGGCCGTTGCAGACGGCGACGCGTGCCTGCGCGAACTGGCGCGCGATTCCTACGAAGCGGTTCTGCTTGACATCTGGATGCCGGGCATCGACGGGCTGACGACGCTCGAAAAGATCCAGGAACTTCCGACTGAATCGAGGCCGGCGGTCGTCATGATTTCGGGCCACGGAAACATTGAAACCGCTGTTCGGGCCACAAAGCTGGGAGCGTTCGATTTCATTAAGAAGCCGCTGACGATTGAGAAGGTCAGCGTAGTGCTGAAGAACGCGGTTCAGCAGCGCAGGATGGACCTGGAACTGCACCGGATGCGCGAGGACACGGGGCTGCCCGAGATCATCGGCGATAGTATCCCGATGAAAGCGCTGCGGCAGCAACTGAAGCTGATGGCCGGAACAAACGGGCGCGTTCTCATCTACGGCGAAAGCGGTACCGGGAAGGAGTTGGTGGCACGGGCGATTCACCGTTTCAGCCAGCGTGCGAACGGGCCTTTCGTGGAAGTGAATTGCGCGGCGCTGCCGGAAGACCTCATCGAAAGCGAATTGTTCGGATATCGGAGGACCAACCTCGACGGCAAACCCGATCATAAGATCGGAAAGCTGCAAAAGGCGCATGGCGGCACGTTCTTTCTGGACGAAGTGGGCGACATGAGCCTACGCACGCAAGCGAAAGTCCTGCGGGCGCTGGATGAGCACCGATTCGAACCGGTGGGCGCTTCGAACTGGATTCAGGTGGATGCGCGCGTGATTGCAGCGACGAACAAGAACCTGGAGCGGGAAATCGAGAGGGGAAATTTCCGCGAGGACTTGTTTTACCGGCTGAACGTAATTCCGTTTACCGTGCCGCCTCTGCGGGAACGGGTGGAGGACATTCCCGTGCTGGCTGCGCACTTCCTGCGGGAATTTTCGATTGCTTACGGTAGGAAAGCCAAGGAGCTCTCAGACGAGGCAATCGCTGCTTTGACCGAGTACTCCTGGCCAGGGAACGTACGCGAGTTGCGCAACCTGATGGAGCGGATGGTGATTCTGTATCCGCAGCGCAGGATTGAGGTGCGCCATTTGCCGCTCGACCACTTGCGACGGACGCAAGGGGCGAGACCGAGCGAGGGGTCCGGAAGCCTGCACGAAGTAAGGGAGGCGGCGGAGCGCGATTACATTCTGCGACGCCTGGAAGAGACCGGCGGAAACGTAACGCGAGCTTCTGAATTGCTGGGACTCGAGAGAAGCAATCTGTACCGCAAGATGAAGACGCTCGGGATTGCGCCGAAGGAATAGCGGAGCAGGGTTGTGGGCGCAGCGAGTTTGCACGACTAGGAATCTGTGATGGTCCAGACTTGATCTTGCACAGCGGGACGTTTGATGAAGTTGCGACTGTCAGGTGGCCTTTGCGAAAATCCCAACTGGCGCCCCGATGTGCGAAACGATGCTGATTACCCTATCACACCTACTCAAAACTTCGGGCGGCTACTTCAATCGACACCTTGGAATGGCGCGTGCTACGGATTTTGCTTGAGTGCTCTGAAAATCCGGAGTCAAGACACTGAACGGCAACGCCAAATTTCGGATCGTCAACGGAACCGTGATAAAGCCTCGGGGGCCGCGAGAATGGAAGCTGCTGTTTGCCCGATCATTCCTCGTCCGGCTCGATGCCAATGTAATGGTTTACAACAGTTCGGAAGCGTTGCTCGCAGCCCAGGTTCACTCCGCATGGCGTCTTTGCGAACGGCGCGCCAGATCACCTTTCCGGTGATCTTCTTTCCCCATACCGTTCCATACTTTGTCACGCGACGGAATCGGCAGCCGGATTCGATTTGGGCCGCGGCAGCCGAGTGATCGACGACACCCTTAACCCAGTTCGGAACGGCCACGAATCGAATATGGCCGCCTTTGCCGAACAGGTCGACGATGGCCCAGTGATCGTCCCGGCGCTGGAATTTTCAAAGGTAAGCTCAGCTCTTTCAGACCGCCGCAGCCCGCACCCGAGCAAAAGCCCGAGTATGGCACGATCCCGTTTACCGATCAGCGCCTCTCCGCTTGGGCGACGAAGCAAGTCTTTCGCTTGCCTCGCGCTGAGCCAGTCCCCAAGGGGCACGCCCAAGCGCTTGGCGCCTTTGACACGCTGGATGCGCGCGGCCAGGTCCGGGCTGAGCGATCCAATCTCGGTCCTTCGTAGGCGAGCCGGAGCACGGCTACTAAACACAAAATGATTGTCGCCGGGGCTGGATGCTTCACTTGCCAACTGAATGCGACACCGAAGCACGACTGTTTTGTTGAACGTGATGCGAGGCTCGGAGCAATACCCAGCAACGAAATCATCGATCGCGGTGCCATACGCTCGTTGCGATTGCGGCGAACCCGAGGTATTTAAAAGGACAGCTTCATAAGGTTCAAGGTGGGAAACCGCAGCTCGCGCTTCGGAGCACACTTCGGCTTTGATTTTGATCGCTTCATCGGGGGCGGCCTCCTCACCCGCTTCCGATGAGCGTCCATGATTCAATGTCCCGAAACCGGTTTTCTGACCGGCGTAGTCTCGTTCCCAATCTACGCTGTCCAAGTGATGATCTGCCGAAGATCGCGTTGCCCATGCCCCGTTGATTGCGATGTATAGTGCCTCCTGCCCCGGTGCAAATTTATAGCCGGGGACTTCACGTTAATCGGTGCCTTACGGGTCCTCTGGATCTCGTCAATCTGAGTTCTTTGATGAGGCTGCCTCACCTTGATTTAGTGGTGCAATCCATCGAAGACGTGTCTGGCGAATTACAGCGAAATTGCTGCCAACCCAAAAGTTCGGGCTGTGCTCATGGACTTTTTATCAGTTTGGCAGTTGAGGCGGGTGCTGCAACTAACCCAGTTCGCGAAGATCGACAAATTCCCCCGCACCGGTTAACGCGTACGCTTTTTGGATCGTTCGGCACAGTCATGGCTTCGGAAGGCCATGGTTGTGCATTCTTAGGAATAATGGGTTAAATGGTTTTCAACGGATTCTACACTTATTGGCATTGGTGGGCTGGCTCTATCAGCCAGACTCAGCAGATCAATTTCCCCGCGCCCGTTAACGTGTATGCTTTTGGATCCCTTGGCGCGGTTATGGCTTCGCAAGGCCAGGGTTGTGCATACGTCGGGATAACGGAATATACCTACGTCGACGCTCAATCGGGTGTCAAGGTAACGAAGAACACGATGCAAGGCGAATTCCCAGTACCCATGCTCGAAGCGCAAGAGGTCACGTCTATAACGTTCCTGTTCGGCTCGAAGACGCCATACGTTAACACAATCGAATATGCGAACGCGAGTCTTAACGTGTTGCTCTGGAGTTAATACCTATGATTAATCGCATCGGAGGGCAGATGCTCATACCAGAATCAATTACGGTGTGTTTTCTTTTCGACCGGACTAGTGGACATGTCGTGCATCGACATGAGGTGGTAAATCTTTCTGGCGCAACAGCGACGGATAAAACGAATATCGAATCTGAAGCCTACCGTCTCGCCGCCGTGCAGGGCTGGGACGTATCCGCACTTGGAGCGCTGGTGCTCTCCTCACATGATTATTCAACAGAAAAATCATATAAGGTTGACATGACATCGCTAAAGCTCGTCGAGTTGGCGACAAACCGTCTCGTTCGTCCAGGATCTAAAGAAGGTCGGTGATGTTCGTCGATCCGATACGCCCACTACTTCCCCACGTTCCCTAACGGCGTTCCTTCGGGATGTCAGCGGTTTACCAGATTTTCCTCACTGGGGGCGCGTGGTTCTTTCCACCACCTCTACATTCGCTGCTGCTCATGGTCGGATGCTATGTACTCTGTCCGGTGATTAACTGAGCGGGAACGTTCGGCTGAATAAGGGCGAGGGTTCCCCTTTTGTTGACTAACGTTTACAGCTGTGATAATATGCTGCTCTCTTTATCCGCTCAGCAGCCGACCAACTTGAAGCCGAGGAGTGGGGCAATGGCGATTCTCGTAGTAGCAAGCGGTAACTACGGTCAAGTCCTCCAGGATATTTATGACATTACCGGCGGAGATGGAGGCCTAGGTGAAGGAGATAGCGGCAACCCCGCTTTTATTCTCATAACTTACCAGCAGGATAATTCGGGGCAATTTGGGCCGGATCGGATCAACGATCTCATTAACAACGTAGCGTGTAATGTAGTCGTCGTTGGAGATAATCCCACTACGGTCGTTGCCCCGTACAAGTTGTGTCAAGTGCGGGGTGTAACGGGTCCACTGACTGGCGGGCAGGTAAACGTTGTGTACGAGACCACGCAGTGCAATGGCGAAGGTTACTTCGTCTTTGATGCGGACGGTAACCAAATTCCGGACCCAAACACGGCAATCCTATTTCATGAGCTCTCGCATGCTTATCATAAGTGCATCGGCGACTATCCCGGTCCTGGTGCGGCGGCCGAGTTCCAGGCCATAACCGATGAGAATGGGTTGCGCGCTCAACTCGGTTTACCTCTGAGGGATCCGAACAACAACAAACAGGCGGGGTGCACCGATTGCGGGGCTGGTGGACAACCACCGCCGTCAAACAACTGCCTTATAGCTACCGCGGCGTTGGGTTCCCCGCTGGCGCCGGACGTAGTGTTCCTCCGTCACATTCGGGATTCAGTGCTGCGATGCTCCAAGTTGGGATGCCAACTGTTCGATGAGTTCTGGGCTCAATACTACACCTTCAGCCCATCTATAGCCGACAAAATGGCCGTATCGAGTCCCTTTCGTAACCAGATTACTCGCTTGGCGGTCCAGCCGCTCGTCCAATTCTTGACGTGGGCGTATGATTATGTCCAAGGTGGTTGGCAGGCGGACGATTTCGCCGCTAGGGTCGAATCCGATTTGAGAGTGTCCGCTCAGACGCTATCAACAGATTCGTTTACATTAAGTTCCCTGGAGAACTTGCTGGGAAAGCAACGTAACGATCAGTATATTGTCTGGGGTCTGCTCGTTCCATTACGGCTATACTGGGCGGCGGCAACAGACCTAGAGAGATCTCCCGATAAAGGGGTAATCGGCATGCGTGTTAAAGCGCAAATTGGAGATTGGCTAAGCGCCGTTCCTATTCCAGCAGGGTACCGATCTCTTAGTGAGTCCGAAATACATCAAGACTTGGTGCTTCTCAACGAAAGGATATTTACGTCGCCGGAGCTGCGCCAAGTATTCGAGAAACGGTTGTGGCAGAGGCTGCGAGGCTGCGGGGATAATTAGTGGCCAAAGGTTTGGAGCTAAAAGGCATTCAGGTCAGGCCGGCACCGGAGAAAGCAGGGGTCGAACCGCAGGTGGATGTGGCGATAACGGTGGCCAATTCCACTCAAAGTACGACATATCAACTCATGGCCGAGCCCCTGGATATACATTACGAGGCATCAACACGGACATTATTTCTAAGCCTGAGCGAGCCTGAGCAGAACCCGCTAGAGGGATGGGACGTGCATGGCAGGCCGCTAGCGTTTGTAACACTAGAATACGGTGAAACGAAGGTACTACATGTCTCGATCCCAACATTGATCAAGAAGATCATTCCAAATGGGATGGAGACAAAGTTAGAGTGTACCGACATATCGGCCATCGAACATATCGCATGCACAATCGCCCACAGCGAGAGAGCGTTTTATCCCGTTTCATCAGAAACAACAAATCAGATGCATGATCGCCTCCGCGCGTGGGGCAAAAAAGTCAGCAAAACTCTCGATATAACTCTTTCGAAGAACTAGCAACAAAGGAGGGAACATGGCATCTCTCAACGATATCTTTAATGCGATCAATGAGAACAACGCGACCCTTAACACGATCGCGAATGAGATTGTTACCGAGACGAACGCGATAAATGCGGTCAAAACATCTATCGATAATGTAGGGACAAAAGTTGATGCGGTCAAGGGTTCCGTGGACCAAGCAGTGCTTGGAATTAACACGCTGGTAACCCTTCAAAACTACGCGGACCAAGCCTTGAACCAGCTTGCGCAACAGGCTAACACTATTATCTGCATTTTGGAATATATTTCGAAGAACACCTGCTCGCTCCTGAACGAAGCGCACATGCAAACAGATCTGCAGAAGAGCATACAACTAAGCAACTATACGTTACTAGAGCTCTTCAAGTTATCTCACCCTGGAGCTAGTGTTGAGTGGGAGGCGTTGCAGAAATTACGCCGTGACATTGATAGGTGTTGTCCCCCGAAAGCACCTGAGCTTCCGTGCCAGTATCGTCCTTGCCCAGCGCCAGAACCATTAGGTCCACCGCCGGATATCCGCGGAGGATCGACTCGCACGCAGTAAAGTAACCTGACGGGCGAAGCATTAATTGCGAGGATTATGAGAACACTCGCCGTACTGTTTCCGCTGCCTGATTCCTGGCCCGTTATTAAATTCGAGTGATCCAAGATGTCCTGCCCTCAACGCTCAACCCAATGCAGCGTCAACTCAATGGCTCGCGACCGGATCACTAACGCAATGCTGTGTTGTACCGCGGCGATCCTGTCGGTGCTCACCGTCGCTCTGACCATTCTTTTGTCCGCTTCCACAACCATCAACAACCTCATTGCGACGTGGAATCGATGCCGTCAGACTGGCTGAGTACGCATCGCCGCATCACCCGAGCCCCACCATCCGGTTGGTTGCTGGAGGGCGAAACTGTGCGGCTACGAATGCAGCTGTCCCACGGAATTCCGGGCTCGGAAAAAATGGCGCCAGCGTCCCGCTCGTAAAGTGGGGCTATCGGACAAGTGCTTCCGCACGGTAGCTTGACATTTCCCGATCACACTCTGAGGGCCGTTGGCCAACCCGGAAATGAGACATGAATGGCAGTTGCTGAGTTTGACGTTTCTTCGATGTCCGCCAGGTCAAGTGCAGAGTTTTACACGCGTTGCTGGAGTCCAATCGGAGCGGCAAGCGTAGCAACCGGACAGCGCAAGAACTCCGAGTCAGTAAACTCCGTCGGCTGAACCCGCCCTAGCATCGTACAGAGGTGCGTGTTCAGCAGGACCGGATAACCAAACTGAACTCCGCGCCGGA
>JAFAUR010000462.1 GCA_019243205.1 Acidobacteriaceae bacterium
GAAGCGGATCCGCAGGCGAGAACCGGGGAAGATTGTTGCCGTTTGGTCGAGGATCATACAGAGCGCTTGGGCAGCGTGCGTGCGATGTGGGGAGCTGAGCGGAGCCAAGGTGATATTGAGCTCGCTATCGGAGACGCTGATGTCGCCGGCGGTGGCGAGCAGCTCATGAAGCAGGGTTCGCCCCTCTTGATCGACGCGCGTGTAGTGAGGCCGCAGTAACGCAAGTAGATCGCTCTCGGCCTGATAGGCAACCATCTTGAGGATGTCGGTCAGGTGCTTTCGTTCGGTGGCGAGCTTGACCACCGCGCGCTCGCTGAGCTCTCGCACCTCGACGCGCTTGGGAAGGTTGCGGAGCTGATCGAAGAGCCGGCGCACGCGTGCGCGGGTTTTGCGCAGCTGCTTCACGAGCCTGCTATGAGCGATCTTGAACCCCCGCATGGTCGGCCGGCGCTGTTCGGCATTGTTCACGGCGGCGGCACCCAATTCGCGTTCGAGCTTGGCCAGATCGCCGCGGGCCGCGCGGATCTCCTTGTCCAAAGCGCGGCGCTCCGGATTGGGGATGGTGCGGGTTGGGTCCTCCGGCTCGATCTGGTAATCGATCAGCGCGTCGATGAGGAACTCTTCGCGCATATACTTGAAGAAGTTCTCCTGTCGCCAGCGCTCGAACATGCGGTAGGCGACCTCGATGTCGCGCAGGTCCCATCGGTTGGTGATCACTGTCGTCTGATGACCGTCGTCGCACAAGCGCGTGACTTGCCGCAAGCGCAGCCTGCCCTTGAGAAAGCGCACGGGTTGATCGTAAAGAAGATAGTCCACCAAGCGCCCGTCGAATTTGGCGCGACGGCGGATGAACCGCCGCTCATTGATGCGACGGCACCGGCCCTTACGATAGGTGAGCACGTCGAAGCCGTCCTTGATCATCGCGGCAAACAATTTCGGGCTCCAGCCGCCGCGGTCGAAAACGATGGTGACCCGTCGCTCGCCGACCACCTCCCGCACCTCTCGGAGCAGACGGGGCATGGCCTTGGTCAAGGCAGCATCAATCTCTCCGGTAATCACCAGTAACGGGTCCCCGGAGCCGTCGTTGATCCAGTAATCGGTGCAGGCCGGCATGGCCAGATGGCGGCGCGCTACGTAAGCATTTGATGAGATGGCGCGTTGGCCGTGATAGGCGCGCACATGGCCGTCAATGTACAAAAACCCCATGAGATGTCCGCGGTGATCGACGCGCCGACGCGCAAGTTCCGCTCCCAGCTGCTCGGCACGATGCTGCGCGGCGAGGCGGCTCAGCCGGCGTCGCAGCGTCTTCACTTCCGGCGCACGATCGAGCCCGAGGAGTCTGCCGAACGCCGCCGGGTCTTTCTCTTTGAGCTGCTCGGGCCGCTTGATGCGTAGCAGCGCCATCAGCAGGAGCGTCAGCAACGTCGTGCGCAGGCCATAAAAGGCCGGACCGATTTCACCGTAGAGCTGGCGGCTGATCTCAAACACCCCGCTCGTGACCAGACACGGGAGAGCCAACAAGACACCAACACCGGCAACCGAGGACCCCTCGCAAAAGAGCGGTGCAGCATCGTCGAGCAGGCCAAGATAGGCGAGCTGCCGATCAAGCGTCCGATCGCTCGCGTCGCGGTCGAGGCTCATGGGCACCGGCTCATCGTCGTTCACAGCTTCAGGCGCGGTGACCGTCTCCTCCGGCGATTCCATGCCGCGATCTGCATCTTCACCGCTCGGCGTGGCAGACGGCACGCCAGGCGCTGCTGGCTTGTCCGCCTCGGTCCTGATCGCGGGCAACGCAAGCTGTGCGCTTTCGGCGCGCTTCGAAGGTCCGACCAGCTTGCGGATGGCCTTCTCGGTGACGCCCAGGCGGTGAGCAATCGCACGGTTGCTCATCCCCTGGGTCTTCAGCAAGTCGATGCTGCGCAGACGTTTACCGGAGATACGCCGTCGGCCGGCACGCCATCCTTCCTCTCGACCGAGCGCCGCCATCCCGCCGCGCGCATAGCGCTCTTGACAGCGCCGAATAGTGCGCACCGACCGGCCAAACGCCCGCGCCACGTCCGATTGTTGGGCGAAGCCCGACTCTACCAAAAACACCGTCGCATAGGCCTCGGCGACCAAGTCCTCGGCGCGATAGTGATGCACTGGCATTCCGGCGACGACGATCACGCGCTGGTCCGCTTCAATCCGCAAGCTGCAGCGCGCATTGATGACCACGGTATTGGACGGCGCCGGCGAGGGCAGCGCCAAGGCTCCTTGGGTGCTCATGCGGCGGAGCAAGAAGCGGACATGTTTGGGTCCGCAAGTCCACACCCAACATCTTCGTGGATTCAGGTAGCTGCATCCTGTGGATGGAAACAACCGGACAGGTATTGGTCCGCACCTGCTCGATCGAGCGTCGTCATCTCGCCGTGCGCATAGCGCTTTCGGTAGTGCCAAATACTGCGCCACCTCACCGGGCGAACGCCCGCGGCACTCCGTTTGTTGGGCGAATCGCGACCTCACCAAAAACACGCGCGCATAGGCCCTAGGCGACCAAGTCCCCGGCGCGACGGTAGTCCGGCCATGAGATCACGCGCTGATCCGCTCTGGTCCATAGGCTGCAGCGCGCACTGCACCGGCGAGGGTAGCGCCAAGGCTTGTCGACCGAAAAAACCGGACAGGTATTGGTCCGCACCCACCCGCACCCCGGACGCGCGCAAAGCCCAGTGATTTCATTCTTGGAAGCTGGCTATGTCAGGAGGTCTGAAGTTGGACTGTTCTCACACGTTAGAAATCGGGAGAAATGAGCGATGATGCTCCGCCTAGTAGCTGCCGCTTTGCTCAGTGCGAGCCTAGCTGTCTTCGCATCAGCAGACCAAAGAGAGGCCAGCGCACCGTCGGGTAGCTCCGAGGCAGCTGTCCCGACCAATCCGCGTCCGCCTTATCTGCTTTCACAATTAGACGTTTTAACCATTGTTTTCGAAGCAGAGGAGAGTGCGCTAAAATCTCTGCTTCCGGCAGGAATCAAGCCTGCGGCGGGCAATACTGTCGGGTTGAACATGTACAGAGCCCAGCAGGCTGTAGGGCTGGTACCATACACGGCTAGTTACCTATGGATCAATATCGATGGCTTTGATAGCCCGGACGGTACCAAAGGCCGTTGGATGGTCCAGGGTTGGTACGGCCCGGAGCCGGCCACGACCGTGTTCAGGACGCAAATGGGGTTCCCAGTGCAGGTGGGAGCCACAGGCTACGAACGGG
>JAFAUR010000751.1 GCA_019243205.1 Acidobacteriaceae bacterium
CCTTGGTTCCCAGTCGCGGCCGGCAAACTGGCCGCCTCCGGTGGTCCGCTCGACAATACCGCGAAACAGCACGACGCTACGGTCGCGCAGCTTTCGCTTGCATGGCTCCTGCACCGCTCTAAAGTGATGCTGCCCATTCCCGGCACTTCGTCCGTGAGGCACGTGGAAGAAAATGTCGCGGCCGCCGGACTTAAACTCAGTGACGATGAGTGGAAGAAACTCGAGCAACGGGCGTCCCACTACGCGTCCGACGAATAGGTTTTAAGACAGGCGACGTATTGCTGTTGACGCCTGTGGCGGTCGGCTACGTTCAAAAGCTTACGGACTGAAGAGTCGCTTCAATAGGGGTCGAAGCGACAGACGTTCAGTTGCGGCAAAAGGCAGAGCATTGTAGCCAGGCTTCCCCTCTCGGAGCGTGCGGCGATATTGAAACGCTGGATTGCACTTTTTGACGTCCAACCATCCGCAAAAATGTGTCATCTGTTGCCAAATGATGGCCGCACGTCGACATTTGCTAGTCCTCGCCTGGAACTTCAAGTACAAGGGTCGTGTTTGTTTTTATGCGCGCCCTCATCGTGGATGACGAACTGGTCGCTCGTAAGATTCTTTGAGAAGAGCTGGAACTGCTGAACGACCGGATTGAAACGATCGACGAAGCAGACAACGGCGAAGCTGCCCTCTTGAAGATTTCTACCTTTAAACCTGACGTCGTGTTTCTCGACATCCAGATGCCGGTCAAGGGCGGATTCGAAGTGCTGAATCATCTGAATGGCGGATATCTGCCGGCGATCGTCATCGTTACAGCTTATAATCAGCACGCGATGCGAGCATTCGAGGCGGGTGCGGTGGATTATCTGATGAAGCCCATCAGTCCCGAGAGACTCATACAGGCTGTTGAGCGCGCCGGGAGGATCGCTAGAAATCCTTTGCAAGCGGCAGAGAAATTAGCTGAATTACAAAAAATGGCCCCTACAAACGACCGCGGAGCCGGCAAGGTCCGCAAACTCGTAGGTCGGCTGGGGGAAGATTTTTTTCTGCTAAGCCCCGAAGAAATAGTCGCGTTTCAAGCTGAGGGAGACACTACGTGGATCATTACCGCCAACCAGCGGCTTAGGGCCACCCAGAATTTAAAGTCGCTTGAAGATCGCGTCGCGGGTAGCTCATTCCGCCGGATTCATCTCAATGCTTTGGTGAATGTTGACCAGATTCGAAAAATGAGCATGCTTACCAGCCAACGGTGGCTCGTGACGCTTAACAATGGCCAAGAGTTCATAGTAAGCAAGCGTCAGGCGAGGAATGTTCGCGATGTCCTTCATTGGTGACGGCGCCCGTCGCGCCCCGTGGGTGGGGCGATACCGGTACACCGCTCATCATCCAGACCAGGTCACTCATGGGCGATATTGGTCCGTCAGTAAGATTGTTCTAGGACCTCACGCCGTCCCCGCGCACAATTGAACGATGATTGAGCGTGCTTCACTTACTCTTTCTTGCATTATCTTGTCGTGCAGTTTGCTCCACGGGCAGGCAAACTCAGGAACCGTTCGCGGCACGGTGCTCGACCCCTCCGGTGCCGCCGTCAGCGGCAGTACTGTTGAGATCGAGAATCCTGTATCGCACTACAATCGAAGTGTCCAAACCGACAGCCAGGGACATTTCGAGTTCGACAACGTTCCTTTCAACAACTATCACACAACGGCCGCAGCCAAGGGCTTTCAGACCGGTACGCAAGACGTCGATCTACGATCCACGGTCCCTGTCGATCTCAATTACAGTCTGAAGATCGGCGTCGCGACAACCAGTGTGACGGTGGAGACTGCGTCGGATCTGGTCGAAAACGTTCCTACCACCCACACCGACGTGGATCGCGCGCTGTTCGATAAGCTGCCGCTCGAAAGTCAATCTTCCTCGTTGAGTTCACTGGTGACGCTGGCCTCGCCGGGTGTTGCGGCGGATTCCAACGGACTCTTTCATGGATTAGGCGATCATGCCGAGAACTCATTCTCCATTGATGGGCAACCGATTACGGACCAGCAGAGCAAGGTGTTTTCAAATCAGCTCCCGGTCGATGCCATACAGTCGATCGAGGTGATTCCGGGGGCGCCTCCCGCTGAATTTGGCGGCAAGACCAGTCTGGTGATTGTGGCAACCACGCGATCCGGCCTCGGTTTCACAACGCCCCATGGCGATGTGACCGCGTCCTACGGTACATTCGGAACCACGAACGACGCTTTTGATCTCTCCTATGGAGGCCAGAAATGGGGGAACTTCATTTCCGTAAACGGATTGAACACGCGCCGCTTTCTGGATCCGCCCGAATTCGCCGTTTTGCACGATAGGGGCAACGAAGAGAATATTTTCGACCGGATCGATTTCAAGCCGACCGATGCCGATACCATCACCCTGAATCTGGAATTCACGCGCTCCTGGTTCCAAACTCCCAACACTTGGGACCAGCAACTTCATGGCTGCACGGTTCTATCCGCACTGTGCAGCGGGGCCGCGTATGCTCCAGGCTCGGTGATTCTCAACCCGCTTACTGGCAATCCTCTCGCGCCGACCGATCAGCGCTCGCAAATCAGGACCTTTAACATTGCGCCAACATGGACTCACATCCTGAATCCCAACACCGTGCTTACCGTCGGTGCATGGGTAAGACATTATCAATACAACTATTATCCGAGCCCCGATCCTTTCAACGACCTGGGGCCACTTCAGGACGAAACGTTTTCCCAGCTCAGGTTCTTGACCAATGCGGGCATTCGCGCCGATGTGACCTACGTGAAAGGAATACACAACATTAAAGTGGGAGGCACGTTTCAACATACATTTCTTACGGAGAATGACACGTTTGGAATCGTGAATCCGGGGCTGGTCGCAGGCTGCACGACCGACGCATGCGTGACGCTACAGCCTTACGACCTGACGAACCCGAC
>JAFAUR010000989.1 GCA_019243205.1 Acidobacteriaceae bacterium
GCGGATGAGATGGTGGACGCGTCACTCGCAGGTCTGGACGCGGGTGAACTGATCTCGATCCCATCACTGCCTGATCTCGCGGATTGGGAAAGGTTCGAAGCTGCCCGCAAGGCGCTCGGCCCCAACCTTTCACACCAGCGTTCCGCCCCTCGGTATGGCATTCATATCTGATTTCGTATAAATCGTCATCGCAAATCGTAAAAAGGAGAACAACCATCATGCGAACAGAAATCCACTTTCACCAGACAACCACGTCGACCCCCGATCAGTTCGTCGCCGCACTCACCGACTTCGGACCCGGTCGCTCGAAGCTCTTTGGCAACAGCGCCGACGCATACCTAAAGGTGCATCACCGCGGCCGCTCGGAGGCCGACGTCACCGAAGGATCCGGCGGCATCTGGGAACGCCTGCACTACGACTGGTCTGATCCGAACCATGTCGTCCTCACGACGACCGACTCCAACCTGTGGGGAGGCGCCTCAGGCCACACGTACAACTTCACGCGCAACCTCAATGGCACCACCGACATTGAAGCGGTCGTCGTACGCGAGGGCAAGAATCTCAAGGGACGGGCGCTCGGCTTCGTGCTCAGAACGATTGGCAGGCGCGTTTTGGAAACCGCGTTTGAGAACTCTGTGAAAGCCATCGAAGCCCGGAACGGCGCGGCGACAGAAGCACCGGTATCAGGAACTAGCTATTCATCACGGAAAAACATTTCGAATGGCCCGGCTGGATCAAACGTTTGACTGCAAGAACTGCGGCGCCCTCGTAGTCGTTGAGTTCGGGACGTATACCGGGGGCCCGCTTGCATACGAGTATTACGCCAGGTGCAACGATTGCCGTACAGAGTATAACGATCGGGCCGAGATCGAGCGCCTCGTCAGTGCCAAACGAGCTCTGAATAAGCGCACGCCCGGCATTTGAGAATCGTAAGAACTATCTAGCTCCTGTCTACGTTTACCGATGTGCCGTTTGCTGCTCTTGAAACGCGAGCTGCCGTCGCTTGTTTGCTGATCGATTCAGCAAGAAAATCAGCGCGAGCACCAGAACGAGTGTGCCGGCGCCAGCCAGCTTAAGCAGGTTGTAAATCGCGACGGTGTACTTCCCTGTCATCGGGTCGTACGGGCAGCAGAACAGCAGCACGTAATCGACCGGTGAGCCGATCGTATGCCTGGATGCCTCAACCAGCGACAGACGCAAATCGGTCGGCGTGTATTGAATTCCGTAAAAGTAACGCGAAAGCTTGCCTTCGGGAGTGGCAATCATCACTCCTGCTGCATGTACGAACTGGTGTGTTGGCTCATCCCATCGATAGTGAAATCCCACTGCCGAAGCCAGCGAGGTAATAGCGTTCTGGTCGCCAGTCAAGAAATGCCAGCCGGCCTGAAACGAGGGCCTAGCGAACAATTTGGCGTAATTTTGCTTTTTCTCCGCCGCGATGGATGGGTTTTCCTTCGGGTCAATGCTAACGATCACGACGTCATAATCGCGAGCAGGTTCTAGCTCGACCCGCTTGAGCGAATGAGCGAGGTCGCTTAATGTCAGGCCACAAAGGCCGGGACACTTGTAATACACAAGCGCTAAGACTACCGGCTTTTCCCCGAAATAGGTTCTAAGCGGAACGGCGTGATCGCTTTCATCACGGAAAACGAGATTGAGAGGGATCGACGAATTGAGCTTCTGGTCAATGCCGACACCCTTCTTGCTGACAAAGCCACTGTATTTCGCGGTCGTTTCTCCGTACTGTGCGTGTGCGGAAAATCCCGCTAACAACACTGCAGCAGCTAGAAGAAATGGACTAACTTTGGGAGTAAGTCGAAATTCCGTTCGCAGCAAGCATCTACGATCTGCACTTCTAAATCGCGCCAAACTTCAGCCTACACCCATCGGTAGACGGTACAGATCGAACTACGCGTCTCTGCTAAGCGCAATCGGAGCCGCGAGCGGAGCGACCGGAGCACTAACAATATCACTAGTGTGCCGAACGGGACACGGGAAGCCGATCTAATGCAGGCTCAAGACGCATCGCGGGAAAATCGATCAGGAGCCCTTCCCGAAGGGCATCCATGCCGATCACTCCATCGCGATAACGGCTGCTACCGGTTGGCGGCTCGTGCAATAAGCTGATTCTCTCGAGTTCGATCTCTTTTCCGAGCAAGTCGATGCTGAGCGTGGGAACGACTGCGCTCGTGCGCTGGTAGATTGTGCCACCTGCGCCGGCGGTTTTCTCGCGTTTGTTCTGAAGGTGAGACTGCTCCCGGCTAAGCAGCGCTTTGCGGAAAGACGGATACAGCACCGTGGCGTTCGCACCACTATCAAAAAACATTTGCAGTTGATGCCGGTTGTGCTCGATTTCGACTATCGGTGATTGTCCATCGAAGTAGAGGTTGGGCGGCCCTGCGCTGGCAGGAACCGAAGGGCCCATCACAACCTCTCCGCTCTTCCCGATCCCGATCCGGCCGATGGCTCGCAAAACCGGCAATCCAAGAATGCCCGAAATCTGATAGTGCAACGGCGAGATGTTCAGGGCCTCATCCCTAAGCACAAGCAAGACCCCATTGTCGACCTGTGCGCCCCCGAAACGTATCGTATTTGCGACCGCAATGTGGAGACTATTTCTCTGCCCGGTTGAGCCGTCCACCCAAGCCTTCACTTCGTGTATGGTGAGCCCCATGCGCTTCGCCTCCGACTCGGTGACGGTGGATAGGTTCGCTCCCGTATCAAAAATCCACGCGCCTGTCACGTCGTTGATCTGCACCGGAACGTCCCAGCTCCCGAGGGGATTGTGTGTGGCGTGAATGGGGACCTCCGGTCCGAACCGGCATCGTTCGGGACGAACATCGCCGAGCGACTCGAGCAGCGCCTGCGTATTCGCATTTCCCTCGCGGTCAGGATCCTGTTTCGGCGTGAGACGCAGCCATTCGGCCCATTGGCGGGCAGCATCGCTGTACCGATATGTCCGCTCGAAGGCTTCGGCTATTTCCTCGTGCGCCTGGCGCGCCAAAGGACCGTCCGCATTCACTGCAAGGAAGTTCCTGAGTACTTCTATGCCAGTGTTCTCTTGCCCGAAACGGCATGCGACAACACCCCGGTAGAACAATGTCTCTTCGGAATTCCAACCGGGTTCGTTAATCGCGCGGCGGAGATCGAAGAACCTGTGGTTGCCGTTCAACTCTCGCAAATGGCTGGCATCTGCCGCCGTCAGGCACGAGCAGCACAGCAACACCAGCACTTTGTTCATCGACCGATTATTCCACGCCAACGAGGGTGTTCCATTCACGGTTAGCGCGCCCTCCGCAATCTCGCCCGCTCACATCGCTGAATGGGTTAGAAGAGTGCCTGAGAAGAGTTACTGGGTTGGAGTGAAGATTTGGAAACGTCCAAGGTACGAGATACGTTCGTGCTGCTGTACCAGCTGCGGATACCTTGAGTGCTACGCGGCAATTGAACGCGCCACCTGATTATGAGCGCAGGCGCTTGTTTCCGTCGTCAGCCTATTGCGCCTGGGAACGAATCCTTGCTCGCGCCCGCGGCTCATCATCATCATCATCGTGATACTCCTTGGCGGCTTTGACGAACGGACCCGGCATCTCGACCTTGGCCTCTCCCGGATAGGGACGTGCCCAGCCGGTTGCCGAATACCAGACGACATGGTTCAGGAAATTCGGATCAACTGCGTCGGCTTTGTCATATTTGTTCTTCATCACCTCAGCCGTTGCTTTGAGCCAGGCCTTTTGTAGCGGACTGTATGCAGTGCCTTCTTTGTGCGACAGATCCGGACCATCATTCAACGCGATGACCGCCGGCAAATGATCAAAAGGCGTCAGGTCGGGCGTATTCTGAAACGCGTCGAACATCGGCGACGCGACCAGATCGAATTGAGTCAAAGGCTGCATGCCCATGATGTTCTCAATTGTGCGGTTGATGTTCTCGGCTGTATAGGTCGTGTGGATCGCCTTGCCCTGGCCGGCGGTTTGTGAACCTGCCGCATAAGGACTGATGACGTATACCGGCTGACGATGCCCGTCAACGTGATCGACACCATTCTGGCTGTCATCCTCCTCGACGAAGATCGCGGATTGCGCCCAGACTTTGCTGTGACTGATAGCGTCCACGATGCGGCCAAGCGCGAGATCGTTGTCCGCTTGATAGTTGATCGGATACGGCAAGCCTTTCTTCGTTCCGGCGGTGTGGTCGTCCGGAAGCCACAAGATGGTCAGGTTCGGAACTTGGTTCGTCGCATCTTGCTTTTGGAACAGCGGGATCCAATAGTCTGCGCGATATTGGTCAGGAATCGTTAAATTGAACGGTGGATAGTGTGGGTCCAGGATCTTAGCTGCTGACGGCACCGGAGAACTCACGGTAACTACGCCATCCGGAACTACGCAACTGGACGCGGGAGCTTTGCCTTCCTTGCACATCGCGGTGCTGTAGTAATCACTCCAGGTATAGCTGGCGCCATCGGGCTTGGTCGCGATCTTCCCTTCATCAGCCCACTCTCCGAATAATTTGACGGAGAGTCCTTTCGCTTCCGCGGCGGTCCACAGGAACCCGCGCGGTGTATAGGTCAGCGCATCATCGGCGTTTCCGCCGGGATAGGAACGGATCCAATCCGGTGACAGAATATCGTTCGAATAGAACGAGCCCGACATCACGATCCAGGGGTGGCCATCCGCCGATTGGCGGCTCGGCGCATAGACATTGTCGAGCAGCGGAAAACGCTTAACGAACGCATGCTGATTCGGTACCGCGGATGCGAACACGGCAAGCGACGGATCTCCGTTGCCCCACGGCACGTCACCCAGCATCTGGTCGTAGGTGCGATTCTCCTTGATGATCAGGAACACGTTCTTGATGAGCGACGGTTCACCGATGTGCTTGGGTACTGCGACCGCCTTGGCGTTGTGGTCGACATACTCGGGCCCAACCTGGATGTTCGTAGTCAGGTTCCAGTGGTTGTTGTTGATCACTTCTTGCGTGTACGTGGCAAGCTGATTTGCATTCGGCAGTGGAATCAGGTTCACGACGCCGGTATCCTGATGCGTGTTAAAAGCGGTGACTCCTACCGCGGTACCCACCGACCCTTGCGCGCCCAGACCCTTGTCATCCGCAACCACCAGTTGTTTGTGAGCAGCGTCATACGAGATGGACGTTGGGAAATAGCCGGTCGGAATATAGCCAATCACCGGGTTCGCGTCCCGGCCGGAAAGATTGACAACAGCGATCGCATTCGCCTGGCCCAGCGTGACAAAGGCCCGGCTGTCACCCGCAACGGCAACCCCGTTGGGCCCGGACCCGAAGACGCCGCCCCCTATCGGTACGCCGAGATTAATGGTGCGGACGACCTCGCCGCTGTTGAGATCGACGACCGAGAGGCTATCGCTGTAAGCATTCGCAACATAAAGATTCGATCCGGAAATTGTCATACCCGAGGGATGCAGACCAACGTTGAAGGTCTTCACGGTCGCGCCCTTCGTAAGGTCTACGACGGAAACCGTGCCGGTGGTTGCAAAGGCATCCTTCCGGTCGACAACGATGGCTGTGCCGTCAGAATCGTTCGTGAAATCCTCGGTCGTTGCGGGGCGACCGCCTTCATTGCTCACGTAGGCAAAATGCCCGCGAATAATCACACTGTTCGGTACATTGCCGACAGGGATCTGCGCAATGAGCTTTGCCGGACTAGCGGTCAGGTCCACGACACCGAGCGTGTTCGCGGCGTTTAGCACCACATAGGCGCGTTCTCCGTCCGCCGAGAGGGCGATACCGCCAGGATTGATGGCCTTGGGATTGTGGTACGTACGGCCATCCGCCGGGGGCGGCGGTAGGCTTACGCTCTGACAGTTGCCTAGAAGGCCGCTCGACGGATCTACATTTGCGATGACGACATGATTATCGTCCTGGCTGAAGAACAGCTTCGAGCCGTCTGCGGAATAGCTGATGCCAGTGAAGGAGCCCGTTTTGTCGGAGGTGAACTTACCGCCGTTCACGACCGTAGGGATGAATCGCTGGAGCACCTCGCCCGTCGCGGTGTTGAATACGATGATGGGCTGTGGTGAACCCATCAATAGCACGGCCGCGCTTGCAGTCCGAGTATTCGGGTTCACCGCTGTGGCTTTGGCACGCACCGGTGAGCCCAGTTGCACGATCCTTCCGGCGGGCATCAGGGTTTGATTGCTCGATGCGACGATCGAACCATCTTTTTGCGGACCCACCGTGCGATTGGGAGTATCGGCACTTTGGGGAGCCCGTGGAGTCGCGGTCAATGCGCAAAGGAGTAACCACGCAGGCAATGCCATGATCTTGAACATGTTTATAAGACCGAAATCAATGGTAAGTGAAGAGAGCTCGAAAGTAATACTGGAACAGGCGCAGCCGACTCGAACGCACCCGAGTGTTACTGACAGGTTAATTGTTGAGTTCGCGCGTTCGCTGACTTCATCCTACACTGCACCCTGTCTGATGGGGTCGGAGCCGCGGGCGAAGCAACCGCACTACGAACAATGTAACTGGGACGCCTAACTAGCTCTCAACTTACTGGCAACTGGCATTGTGCGCTTCCGGCACCGTCAGAAACGTAATGCTGGCCGGCGGCAGCGTGATCGGCCCCGCCGCCGTAGCGACACCCCTGAGCTCGGGAAGAGAATCGTTCGCTCCCAGCTTCAGTTCTTTTCCATTCAGTTGCACGTGGCTGTCTTCCAGTTGCGGCGCGGTCATCGTGTACCGCTCCGAAGCGTCCGGTAACGTCAACGATTTGGCCTCGTTCCGGTTCGCATTGATAGCCAGGATCGTGACCCCTCCTCGCACGTCCTTTAAGCACTGTGCGTACACCCGCAGATCCTGCGCTGGCGCAGACTTCGGCTTCAATACAGTCGTTCCCATCAGCCTGTTCCAGAGCAGAGCGGCCCAGTAATTCGGGCGAGGCGAAAAAGTGGTCTCATCCAGAAGTCCGTAGTCACTCGCCGCGAGCGTGTTGTGGACCACCACGCGTACGCCCTGCTGCGCCAGGGTCGCGTGCTGGTCGAGGTAGCGGAAGGTATCCAGAAATGTTGAAGCCCAGGGATTGCCGCCACACGCTGCATCGGCCATTTCCGTCACCCACAGCGGCTTACCTGGTTCGAATCGGTCTCGCAAACTTTCGTAGTAAGCGGTCACCGAATTTGGCCGCGATAACCACTCGGCCGAGAGGGCGGCAGCCGCCGTGGTTCCAAACGGAGTGTTGGCTCCGCCGCATCGTTCGGATGCCGCTACATAGATGTGATACGAGAAGACGTCGTAGACCGGGCCGGTCGCCTGTAGCAGTGCCTCGCTTCCTACTTTGGAATTGCTCATGGCCGCTCCGATCGGGCCTCCTTCGCCCGTCGAGCCGGGACCTAAGAACAATGTCTCCGGTGCTGTCTGCTTGAGAAAGGGGTGGAAGGCCGCGATATCGCGCGCAAACGCGGCGGCGTCATATCCCTTCGGGGCTCCTCGCGATTCGGCCGCGAAGTTCGGCTCGTTCATAAACTCGGCTGCTGCGATCCGTCCGCCGATGGATTTCGTATACGCAAGAAATCGGCGGGCTTGGTCCGGTGTCCACACGCCCTCCGCGTTGCGAGTTCCGGGACTAGTAGCAAAGGAAGTGATGATCTCCGCGTTCACAGCCTTTGCGAAGTCAATGACTCCCTTCCATTCCTGACGGGTGAGCACACCCTGGAATCCCTTTGGAGGCGTCGTCGGCGCCGGCCCGTCAGCGTCGTGGAAATACGTGCTGTTGGCCCAGGTCCCGCTGACTCGCATATAGGTCGGCCCCAACGCGGCGGCTAATTTCCGTAATCGAGGATCGCTCAGGTCAACCGGCGCCCGGTACTGATACAGCGTTGCCCCCGGCTCTCCCTTCCTGGAACCAGGCCCGTTCGGTTCTGCGGCCGCAGCAGCCTTCGACATATCCCGGTACGGTTTCCAGAATTGGCCGCCTGTAATCTCCAACATCTCAACGTTGTAGGCCTGAAATCGTGCGTCGACCTGCCCGACCGCCGGCAGGCTCGTTGGGTTTACCGAAATGTCGGCCGAGAACGCCGCAGTACAGCAACTCCCGAAGAGCACAACTCTGAGCAAAGTACCCGAGTAAGCACATGAATGATTGTTGGTTATCTTCATTGAACTAATGAGGAAGCAAAGTTCGCATCTTGTTCGCGATCGCGCGTGCCGCGTAGCCGGGATTCAGCCGGTACAGCTTGTCCATCATCGCGGAATCTTTCCCGACGAAGATGCGCTGTGTGTCCCGTTCAATCCCGCGCACGATGATCGCCGCCGCTTCCTTTGCTGCCAACGGCTTCATCCCTCCGCTGCCGCCACTCGGTCGGGGAGTACTCACGCCCGAATTCTCAGAAATCTTCGTGGCCACGGCGCCCGGAAACACGACGCTCACGCGCACCTGCGTCTGCAGCAGCTCGGAGGCCAGTCCCTCCGACATTAACTTCACCGCCGCTTTTGCGGCACAATACATGGTCTGGCCAGGAACCGGCACGAATCCACCCATGCTGGACACATTCACAATGTGCGCCTCGGGACGCTCGAGCAAAAGTGGGAGAAACGTTTTCGTACAGAAGAGAGTGCCGAGCAGGTTCACGTTCAGCACGCGCTCGATCGCGCTGTAGTCGAGGTCCTTCAAGCGGCAGAACGGCTGAATAACCCCCGCGTTGTTGATAAGGCCGTCCACGCTTCCGAAACGCCGGATGACCTGCTCCGGTAGTGCTTCTACGGCGGACCTCTCGGCGACATTCACCACAAATCCCCCGAACTGGTCCTCGTAGCGGCCCGCGAGGCCAGCCGTTTCTTCGAGCGACCGCGGGACGAGATCGACTCCTGCCACGAGTGAGCCTTTCGATAGCAGACAAAGGACGAGTTCACGCCCGATCCCACCACCGGCGCCCGTCACAACGAAAACTTTATTCCGGACCTTCATCTCTCACTGGCTTACCGCCGGTTATTTTTGTCGCTGGCAAATCAGCGTGTATTGGTCACCTTGAACACCCGTTACATTGAGTCGCATCTGGTCAGCGGCAACGGTCCCTTGAAACATCAACTTGCCGGGCTCGATGGTCGTTTCGAACGAAATCTTGTCGCCGGCTAACTTGCCGTTTTCGAGTGCGCCCTCGTAGTCAGCCAGTTTTACCTTCCCCGCCAAAGCTGATCCTGGCTGAATCGTGAGGGTGACCTGTGTATCGCCCATCTGGGTCTGCATGGAACCCGTCCAGGTACCTGCAAGGTCAGCGGTCGAGAAAGCCGTGGTCGCGGCGATAACAAAAAACGAAAGCAGTCTCAGCAATCCCTTCCGGTTTTGCGGAATCAGCGTGAAGGGCGGGTAGGCGTGTATCTTCATGGGTGAAGTATATGCTGCCACTGAGTGGCATGTCAACAACTAAGTGGCTAAGTCGCCCTTAGGGCGCGTGAAACTGCTATGATGGACCCATGCGCTCCAATGCCGGTTGGGATGACGCCGCACCCGAAACCCCGAAGCTTAGCCTGCAGGCCCGTAAGCAGGATCTGGTGCGGGAAGCCATCTGGGCCGCGGCCATCGATCTCTTCGCGGAAAAGGGGTTCGAGGAGACGACGCTGGACGATATCGTGGCCGCGGCTGGTACATCACGCCGTACATTTTTCCGGTACTTCGAATCGAAACGGGACCTCATCGCGCAGCCCATGGTGAGCTATGGCGCCGCGTTAACGGCAGCCATCGAGTCCTGCCCGGTGCGGTCCTCCGCTGCCAAGTTGTTTCGTCATGTCGTGCTCGACGTGGCACAACGCACAGTTTCCGATCCCCGGATGCGCAAAGTGATGGCCATCGCCGCGAAATACCCGGCCGCGCGCGAAGCCCAACTCTCACGTGTCGCGGAAGTGCACGATCGGATCGCGGACGCGTTTGCACAGCGATCGAAGGATGAACTCACCGCGCACGTGCTCGCGTCGCTAACACTCTCGGCCTTGAGTCTGACCTACCGGGTCTGGTTCTCCCAAGGAAAGAAGGAGATTGCTTCGGCAGTGCAGAAGGTATTCGCGGAACTTTCCAAATCAATCTGCGAGGACTAACCCGAACCTGATACGTCTCATTCTCGGCCCTTCCCGGACGAAAGTCGGAATGCCACGGGACGCACTGTGCAATCGATAGGCTCAGGGAATGACCGCGTGCGCCGCGAGTTCATCCGAGCGCGGCCGTCCTTTAAAAAACAGATCGCGGAACCTGTCGGCTCCGATAATGCGCCGCATCTCTCTCAACGCAAAGAACGGTATAAAGGCAAAGAACAGGACCAACGCCATTGCCAGGAGTTCACCACTCTTATTGGCGATTGCGTTGTACAGGCCGGCCAGAAAGGCTTGCCCATGCCACAATCCTCGGACACTGCTCTCCACTATGTGAAACGCCAGATATAAGAATGTGAACACCGCGGACTTGTTCAGCGTGGATAGGATCAAGGGCCGGTGCTCAAATCGCGTGCCCAGCCTCACCAGTTCTCCCATAAGAATGACTTTGGCTAGGACGAGAGCATTCACCACGGCTGTTGCATATGTGAAATACGCGTTTCCAAAGCCACTTGTCACGTACATTCTAAACGTCGAGAACGACAGGAAGAACGGGGCAAGAAGCACGAACACAGTTAGGAACTCCCCCACCTCATGAGCGATTCTCTTCTTGGAACTGGCGATGTCCATGAGCCTCCATTCCGTCTGGTGTCGAAGATGCTGCCTGACCTTGACTCGTCGTGTTTATTTCTCCCTTGGCGGAAAATCCTCCAGGAGCTTTTGCATCGCGAGCGGACGCCGGCCATCTGATAGCCGTTCCACTGCTTCTCCCGGTTGACAGCAACGTAGAGGCCGGGCTTTTCTGTATCTGCCTTTGTCAGGCGCGAGTTGTGAATCAGCCGTCTGTTTGGACTCCGGATCAACGATCTGGTCTGGATATCGTCCGCCCTCAAATCAACACCCATTCCATATAGTTGGTTCTAACGTCCTGTCCTGATAGTGCGGAGCAAGTGATGGGTGCCACTTCCGACCTCCGAACGAACTTTCCCAGCGAACCCCGAGGGTGTCTCCGCACGATCTTGTCCTCCCAGGTTGGCGCTTCTTCTCTACCAATCCCGCCAGACTGTCGGCCTGCTTGCATAACCTTCCTTACCGCTCCCCTGTGGAACGCGATCGTGAGTTCCAAAGTAAGATGCAGGAGTTGTCGCGATGATATATCTTTTTCCCTGCAAACCCTGAACTAGGCTTGGCGCAGATCGCCCGTAACGCTCACGCTCTCGGAGACCCGCCCAGACGCAAACGACTGCTGTTCATGTCTCAGTTCCGGTTGCCAACAAACTGCCCGGAGGGACGTCGCATCGACTGGACGCGCGTTATACGGACGAGTGCCGCCGGCGTGATTTCTGCTTTCCTAAACCCTTCTAACGACAAGGCAGGATCTATTCTGGGCTGAGGCCTGACGTTTTACCGCAGAACGCGCTATTCGTATCGCAATGCCGTCATCGGATCGATCCGAGTGGCCCGGCGAGCAGGCAGGTAGCTCGCCAGTGCCGCCGCTCCGCTCAGGACTAATGCAACCCCGATAAATACCGTCGGATCCAGTGGACGCACTCCGAACAAAAGACCAGTCAAAAAGTGTACCAGTCCAACTGCCGACACCACACCCATGGTCAGTCCGGCCGACACTGGCACCATCGCCTGCCCCGCAATCATCGTGAGCACGTCAGCAGCTTTAGCGCCGAGCGCCAGCCGGACCCCGATCTCCTGCGTACGCTGCGCGGCGCTAAAGGAAACCACCGCATAGATTCCAACCGCAGCCAGCATCAGGGCAAGGCCTGCGAAAGCCGCCAACAAAATGCCAATGACACGCGGCGTCGAAACAGATTCCGAAGCCAGGTCCGC
>JAFAUR010000990.1 GCA_019243205.1 Acidobacteriaceae bacterium
GGCATCGAGAATGTCCGGCAAGCGGCGTGGATGAATCAGACGGCCGCCGTGATCGTCAACATACAGCGGCAGCCTGGGGCAAACATCATTCAGGTGGTCGATCGCATCAAGGCGCTGCTCCCGAAACTTCGGGCGACTATCCCCTCGGCGATCAACATCGCCGTGCTTACGGACCGTACTCTGACCGTTCGCGCATCCGTAGCGGATGTCGAATTTGAGCTACTTCTTTGCATCGGCCTCGTTGTTCTCGTGATTTTCCTGTTCCTGAGGAATCTCGCGGCAACGTTTATCCCGAGCGTCGCGGTACCGCTTTCCATCGTTGGCACATTTGCGGCAATGTACCTGCTCGGCTACAGCCTGAATAACCTCACGCTGATGGCCTTGACGATCTCGACGGGCTTCGTGGTGGATGACGCGATCGTGATGATCGAAAACATCATGCGGTATGTCGAAGAAGGAGAGAAGCCACTCGCCGCAGCGTTAAAAGGCGCAGAGCAGATTGGATTCACGATCGTTTCGCTTACCGTTTCACTGATTGCGGTACTCATTCCTCTCCTGTTCATGGGCGACATAACCGGACGCCTATTCAGGGAATTTGCAGTCACACTCGCCGTGACGATCCTCATCTCCGCCATCGTCTCGCTGACTCTGACGCCAATGCTTTGCGCCAAGCTGCTGCGGCACAAGAAACCCGGGGAAGAGGGATGGTTCTATCGAGCTTCCGAGAACGTGTTTGAGAAGACGATTGCGTTCTATGGGCGGACCCTCGAAGTTGTGCTGCGCTATCGCAAGCTGACCCTACTGGTCGCATTTGCCACGCTTTGCCTGACGGTTTGGCTCTATATCGCCATACCAAAAGGATTCTTCCCGGTCCAGGATACCGGCCAGATTCAGGGCATATCGGAAGCGGATCAGTCCATCTCGTTCGAGCAGATGGCAGCGCAGCAGCAGAGACTGGCGGATGTGATTCTCAAAGATCCGGCCGTGGAGAGTCTTTCCTCGTTCATCGGTGTAGATAACACGAACGCGACCTTGAATGCGGGCCGAATTCAGATCAATCTCAAACCGATTGAAGAACGTGACTTAAGCGCTTCTGATGTCATCCGGCGGCTGGAACCGGAGCTAGCCAAAGTTGACGGCATCACGCTTTATATGCAGCCAATCCAGGACCTCACCGTAGAGGACATCGTCAGCCGCACGCAGTATCAGTACAGCCTGGAAGATCCGAACAGCGCGGAACTGTCGACCTACGCGAACCGATTCGTGGAGCGGCTGAAGAGCTTGCCTGAACTGGCCGACGTCGCTAGTGATTCGCAGACGCACGGCCTCGGTACGGCACTGACGATTGACCGCCAGACGGCAAGCCGGGTGGGGATTACAACATCAACCATTGACAACACGCTCTACGACGCCTTCGGACAGCGGCAGGTCTCAACGCTGTTTACGCAGCTGAACCAGTATCACGTGATTCTCGAAGTGCAGCCAACATTTGCGGTCAGCCCGAAGAATCTGCACGACATCTACATCAAATCCACGACCGGGGGGGCAGTGCCCCTCGATACCTTCACCGGAACGGTAAGCTCCTCGCTGCCGATTCTGATTAGTCACGTGGGCCAGTTTCCTGCCACGACCATTTCGTTCAACCTCGCGCCTGGCGCAGCCCTCGGCGAGGCCGTTGACGCGATTCGCAAAGTGGAGCAAGAGCTTCCGCCTCCGCCGGCGATGCAGGCGTCATTCCAGGGAACGGCAGAAGCATTTGTCGCTTCTTTGACCAACGAACCCCTGCTGATCCTGGCGGCATTGGTGACGGTCTATATCGTACTCGGCGTTTTGTACGAGAGCTACATCCATCCCGTCACGATTCTCTCCACGCTGCCTTCCGCAGGTGTCGGAGCCCTGTTGGCATTGATGGTCTGCCGTTCCGAGCTGACAGTGGTGGCGATCATCGGCATCGTCCTTCTGATCGGAATCGTCAAGAAGAACGCCATCATGATGATCGACTTTGCGCTCGAAGCAGAGCGCAATGAAGGCAAGAGCCCGTACGACTCCATCTACCAGGCATGCCTGTTGCGTTTTCGGCCGATCATGATGACTACCATGGCGGCGCTGCTCGGTGCGGTGCCGCTGGCCTTCGGACACGGAACTGGCTCGGAGCTGAGACGGCCACTTGGCATCACCATCATCGGCGGTCTGCTGGTGAGCCAACTGCTGACGCTATACACGACGCCTGTCATTTACCTGTTCTTCGACCAGATTGCAGCCCGCTTCGGACAGTTCCGAAGCCGCGGGACTCAGGCTGCGCCCGCCGTCCAGGAAGCCGGGGCGAAAGGAGATTGAGGTGAGCCTCTCCTCTCCTTTCATCAGCCGGCCGGTAGCTACGGCGTTGCTCACAGTAGCGGTTGGCCTCGCCGGAGGAGTTGCGTTCAACCTCCTTCCGGTTTCTCCACTGCCTCAAGTAGATTTTCCGACTGTCTCTGTTAACGCGTCGTTGCCAGGGGCGAGTCCGGAGATCATGGCGGCCTCCGTAGCCACCCCGCTTGAACGCCAGTTCGGTCGAATTGCGGCCGTGACGGAGATGACTTCATCGAGTTCGCTTGGCCAGACGAGCATCAATATGCAGTTCGATCTGAACCGCAACATCGATGCAGCCGCGCGCGATGTTCAGGCTGCTATCAATGCAGCTCGCAGCTATCTTCCGGCGAATCTGCCCAGCAATCCCACATATCGCAAAGTGAATCCGGCGGACGCGCCGATCATGATTATCGCCCTAACCTCCGACCGGTTGCCGCCGCCTGCGTTATACGACGCAGCCTCGACAGTGCTCATGCAGCGGATCTCGCAAATCCGCGGCGTCGGCCAGGTCGTCGTGGGCGGAAGCTCGGCTCCGGCGGTTCGCATTGACGTAAACCCGACGGTTATCAATCACTTCGGGTTGAGCCTGGAGGACGTCCGGAACGCGATCGCATCGCAGACAGCCAATCTGGCAAAAGGGAGCTTTTCCGATGGCCATAAAACATGGCTGGTACAGGCCAATGATCAACTCCTCCATGCAATTGATTACCAGCCGCTTTTAGTGCGGTATGGGAACGGCGCGGCTGTCCGCCTCTCGGACGTCGCAAACGTCACGGACTCCGTCCAGACAGTGCGCTCGCTGGGCTTGGCGAACGGCAAACGAGCAGCGCTGCTGATTATCTTCAGACAGCCGGGCGCGAATATTATCAACACCGTTGACGGCATCAAAGCGGCTCTTCCGCAGCTGCACGCCGCCATCAATCCCGCCATCGAATTAACGATCACGCTCGATCAGACGATCACCATTCGCGCTTCGGTACGCGACGTTGAGCGAACACTTTGCATTTCTGTCGTTCTGGTAGTGCTTGTCGTTTTTCTATTCCTGCGCAATCCTCGTTCGACTTTAATCCCCAGCGTGGCAGTTCCCGTTTCGATTATTGGGACGTGCGGCGTGATGTACCTCGTCGGATTCAGCCTGGACAATCTGTCGCTGATGGCGCTGACGATCTCTACAGGATTTGTTGTCGATGATGCCATCGTCGTTCTCGAGAACATTTCGCGCCACCGGGAGGCAGGCCTGAGCCCGATGGCAGCAGCCCTCGAAGGAGCTTCGGAGATCGGCTCAACGGTGCTTTCGATAAGCATCTCGCTGGTTGCGGTATTCATTCCGATCCTCATGATGGGCGGCATCGTCGGCCGGTTATTCCGGGAATTCGCGGTAACGCTCTCGGTCACGATCATCATGTCGATGTTGGTGTCTTTGACCACGACTCCAACTATGTGCGCGCGATTGCTCAAGGAATCAAAGGAACACGGAAGGATCTACAACGCGAGCGAGAAATTCTTCAGTTTCATTCTCAACGTTTATGAACACAGCCTGGCGTGGGTCCTGCGCCACTCTGCGCTGGTTTTGTTGATCGCCATCGGAACCCTTTGCCTGAATATTTACTTGTACGTGATCGTGCCGAAAGGATTTTTTCCTCAACAGGACACGGGCCGTTTGAATGGGAACTTCCTTGGCGACCAAAGCACCTCTTTCCAGCTGATGCAGCAGAAGATTGCGGAGTTGTCGAAAGTGGTGCAAGCCGACCCGGGAGTCGCGACCGTGCAGGCGTTCAGCGGTGGGGGCGGCGGAACAACCATCAATACAGGCCGCTGCTTCATCGCGCTGAAGCCGCTGGGCGAAAGGAAAGCGAGCGCAGACGAGATTATCAACCGGTTGCGTCCCAAACTGGCGCGCTTTCCGGGCGTGACGCTTTATCTGCAGGCAGTGCAGGATTTGCGCGTGGGTGGCCGCTCATCGGCTGCGCAGTACCAGTACACGCTGCAAAGCGAGAATTTGGAGGAACTGACGCGCTGGGCTCCGCGCCTGCTGAACGAGATGAGGAAGATGCATGAGCTCACCGACGTCAACAGCGACCAGCAGAACAGCGGATTGGACGCGGGTCTCGACATCGACCGGCGGACGGCATCGCGAATGGGAATTACGCCGCAGTTGCTCGACAACATTCTTTACGACGCGTTTGGTGAGCGTGAAATCGCTAGGACTTACACCTCGATGAACCAATATTTCGTGATCATGGAGGCCAGTCCGGAATTCTGGGAATCGCCGGAGGGACTCAAAGATGTTTACGTTCCTTCCACAACAGGAAATCCAGTTCCGTTGGCGGCGTTCACCAAATACCAGCCG
>JAFAUR010001043.1 GCA_019243205.1 Acidobacteriaceae bacterium
CGTCAGCCGCTGCGGCACCCATGCATTCTGCCACAAATGGGCTGCGGCAAGCTATTCGTAGCGGAGCGCGATGATCGGATCGACTTTGGTGGCGCGACGCGCGGGAATATAGCAGGCGAGCATTGCGGCTACCGTAAGCCCAAGCGATGCGGCGCAAAATGTTACGAGATCGTGACTGCTCACGCCGAAAAGCAAACTCGAAAGCGCATTGGTCAGTATCAAAGCGGTGATGCCCCCGAGAAGCAGCCCCATGCCTGCGAGCTTCAAACCGTTGGCGATCACTGACCAGCGCACCTGGGCTGACTGCGCTCCCAGTGCGACTCGGATCCCGATCTCACGGGTCTGCTGATTCACGGAATAAGACAGCACACCATAGACGCCCACCAGGGCCAGAACCAGAGCGAGCAGGCCAAAGATCGTCAGCATGCCGGCTCCCATTCGGGAAGCCCAGAGCGCCTGGGCCATCAGTTCTTCAATTGTTTGGACATTTGTGAGTGCCAGGTTCGGATCGATGGATTGAATTTGCTTCCGGACTGTTCCCATTACGGCTTGCGGCCGTCCGATGGTACGTACCTGCAGTGTCGCGACAGGAGCAAAGTCCTGCGTGATCGGGAGATAAACGAGCGGTTGCGGTTCTTCGCCAACCCGGTTGATAACCGTATTCCCGACAACCCCGACTATTTCGCGCAGGGTTGGATCGCCAAAGAAATGGAACCGCTTGCCGACCGCATCCTGATTGGGCCAGAAGTGTTTCGCCATCGCCTCGCTTGCAATTGCAACCAGCTTCGTATTCTGACGGTCGGCTTCTGTAAAAACGCGTCCACGAATCAGGGGAATTCGGAGTGTCTCAAAGAAGGTGGGCGTGATGTCGTCGAGTTGCGTCAAGGTTCCTCGATAGCCGGACGCCTCGTTCTGCCATTCGGGGAAAATGGTGCGGGCGAACGTTCCGTTTAGTGGAAGGTTGGAGGCGATCGCCACCGATTTCACACCCGGCGAAGCTTGAGCGCGCTCGATGGCTGCTCGAAAGAATTGCTGCGCACGACCTTCGCTGTAATGCAGCGCACCCAAATCGAAAGCCATCACGAAAAGACTCTTCGATTCAAAGCCGGGTTGGATTCTTTGCGCATTTTGCATACTGCGAATGAATAGCCCTGCGCAGACAAGCGCGATCAGCGCTAAAGCTACCTCAGAGATCACCAGCAGATTTCGCAACGCGCTCCTGGTCCAGTCGGCCGTTCCTGTGCGACCACCGACTTTCAGAATTTCGGCTAAGTCCGGTTTAGTCGCCTTGAGTGCGGGAACCAAGCCGATAAGCAGCGCCGTCACAAGCGCCAGGGTCAAAGTGAATAGCAGGACGTGAGAATCGAGAGCGAGATCGATGTCGCCGTTTTCAAGAAAGGGTGGACGCAGCGACCACAATGCCGTCCTGCCCGCGTACGCGATGAACAGCCCCACAATGCCTCCGGAGAGGGCGAGCACGACACTCTCGGTCAAGAGTTGCCGGAGCACACGGCCGCGGTTCGCCCCGAGCGCCGCTCGCAAAGCTATTTCCTTTTCGCGGCGCGAAGCTTGCGCGAGCAGCAGGTTGACGAGATTTGCGCATGCAATCAGCAGAACCAATCCCACCACGCCCATCATCAGACCGCCCGCACGCGTGATTTGAGAATGATTATTGGCGCCCACCGCAGCATCAGCAAGCGGCGTCAATGCCACGCTGCGGCCCGCATTATCCTTCGGGTACTCACGCTCCAAATGAAGAGCCATGATCTTGAGAGCGGCTTCGGCTTGAGCGATGGGAATTCCGTCTTTCAGACGGCCGATGACAGTTGTGGCCAAAAAACGTCGCTCGTTGAAAGCGTCTTTGAAGAATCCGGAGAGGGCTTCGCGGTACATGCTAACCGGGATCCAGATTTGCTCGGCACTAGCGAAAGTAAAAGTCCCTTTGAAGCCCCGCGGAGCGATGCCGACTACGGTATAGGGAACAGCGTTGAGGATCAACGTTTTGCCGACCAGGTTCGGATCCGCACCGAAGCGGTTTGCCCAGAAGCTATAACTGACGACCGCAACGTTATTGCCGTCCGGCTTTCTGTCTTCGTCCCGCGTGAAAAATCGCCCGGCGGCAGGGTGCAATCCCAGAAGCTCAAAGTAATTGGCGCTTACAAGCTCTCCCTGCAATTGCGTAGGCGTCGCTCCATTGCTCCAGGTCAGAGGTGGCGCCGCAATGCATGCCAGGTCTGTGAAGACCTGATTGTGTTTCGCATAGTCCTGGAAATTCTGATAAGACATGCCTTGCTTGGTGGCATTTGCCTGCGTGATGATAGTTCGGGCATCGACGGTGTCCACCTGCACGACCCGCGAGATGTCCCTGACCGGTAGAGGGTTCAGGAGGATCGCGTTCACAACCGTGAAGATGGTGGTATTGGCGCCGATGCCGAGCGCAAGTGAGAGCACGGCTACTGCGCTGAATGCCCAATTCTTGATGAGCATGCGAACGGCATACCGAATGTCTTGCCAGAGGGTTTCCATCATTTCTATTGAGGCGTATCCAGAGGGTGCTGCGATTTCTCAAAGAATTCGTTCTGCAGCCTCATGCTGACGTTGTCGCTTTTGATCGCCCGCAGCGCGTTACTTACGGAAGCGGTCCACGACTGCATGTCGAACTCACCCAATTCTTTGTTCGCTGCGGCGCCATTTCCGGCATAGTGGTCCGGAAACTTCGCATACCACCAAATGC
>JAFAUR010000034.1 GCA_019243205.1 Acidobacteriaceae bacterium
CTATTCCAAAAGCTCGTCCAGGGCGATTGGATCGACGTGCCGCAGAACCTGATCATCGAAGGGCCAACCGGTGTGGGCAAATCTTGGCTTGCTTGTGCCCTCGGCCACAAGGCGTGCCGCGACAACCGGTCCGTCCTCTACCAGCGCATCCCGCGCCTCTTCATCGATCTGGCGCTGGCCCATGGTGACGGACGTTATCCGCGCCTGATGCGCGCGCTTGGTGGCGTCAAGCTCCTCATCCTCGACGACTGGGGCCTTGAACCACTCGGCCCGGAGCAGCGCCATGACCTCCTCGAGATCGCCGAAGAACGTTACGGTCACGGCGCAACATTGATCACCAGTCAGCTCCCAGTAGACCGCTGGCACAATGTAATCGGCGATCCCACCCTCGCCGACGCCATCCTCGACCGCATTATCCACAATGCGCATCGCCTACAGCTCAAGGGAGACTCCCTCCGCAAGCAGGCGGCTGGCCAAAGCGCTGACGCTTGACGTCACTACCCAAGGATGAGAAACCAAATCTGACCACAGGGCGCTCGCCACCCCGGCCGACATCAATCGGACGTCTCACGCGACAAATTTACGACCCATGTTCCAGACCTGGTGCGCACCGACCAGGAAATAAGCGCAAGCTATGGCACCGATCATGCTCACGACCAACCGGGACGTGAGCTCGATCCCACCCGATCTGACAAAATGCATGGTGACCTGCCATATCGATGCGGCCATCTCCGGTCTGCACCTCGTAAAAGGTTGAATCCTCGGACGAGCGCTGCGCCACATTAGACGTTTACGTTCCACCCTCATAGCGACGAACGGCTGCTTTGGATCGAACTCCCCGGTCCGGGACGAAGACGGAAAGGTCGGCAATCGGCGCGTCTCGCCAGTTGCTGGTGCGTCCGGGCGAAGGTCCCTTACCTGAACGGACAGCGGGCGTTCGGCCGGTGCGGCGGGAAGAGGTCTTCAATGTCGCGACCACGGCGCGTTCGGCGTTCCGACGATCGTCTCCATTGGGCATCGCTCGACGCTGACTGCACTGCATCGACGCCATCTCGAGATGGTGGTATCGCGTCAGGGCGGTATCTTCCAACCAATTGACAACCCGGGTGAGGTCCTCGGCGAGGGCGGAGCCATCGGTTTCAGATCCATCTCCGGGATGATCATCTCGCCGACGGCCCAAAAACCTGCACAAAGTGAGACCCGTCGCAGCGGCCAGCATCCCGGACAAAGCTCGGTAGGTGGCATTCGAGCGCCGCGCCCCGGACGCTTACGTCTCAGGGGCAATGATTTGCCCCTCGCGCGCGTGGGGGATTGGGTCAGCGCCAGGAACTTATTTCGTCCAGGTCACAATTCCCGACCGGATGACTGCTATGAAACTCCTCCACATCGCTCGCCACTCTTATTGGAGAACCGCGAGTTTCTTAAGAGGTCTCCAGCCGGTCGAGACGTAGGCGTAGTTCTCGTGCGAAGATCCGCACGTCGGGTTCGAGCAACATAAGATCTACATGAGAGTGATCAGGTCCGATGAAGGTTTCCACCCCCCTTTTGGCGAACCGTTGCCAATCCATAGGCCTGTCACCAGTGCTTATCCAAGCTCTGCACGGTAAAAACAAAGTAATCCGGCCATCGTAGGGCTGCATTCGCTTGCGATAATGCCTTGCTGCCAAAACAGACGTCCGACCCACCGCTATTTGATGCGGAGTCTGAGGTTGAGCAACGCCGTTGCGTGGCAGTGAGCGCCCGCGTCGTTGACGCCTTACCATGTCCTTAACGTACGAGAGTTGTTCATTTATTGAAAAGCATCGAACAGTACGAAAGTGATAAACCACGCGCGTAATTCCGAAACTGAGCTTTGCCAAAATACGATTTCGCAAGCTGAACGATGTGGGACAAGCGCATCCAAAAAAACCTAGAAAAGCTACCTCTCGTCCGCACGCCCGAAGCTGTTGTGCCACCTCAAATGCTATCGTTCCCCCCAAGCAAAAGCCCCCTAGCAGGAATGGGCCATGCTCCTGAAAGGTAAGAAG
>JAFAUR010000116.1 GCA_019243205.1 Acidobacteriaceae bacterium
CTCGCGCCCGATATCTACGATCCCGCGCTCAATCCTCTATATAAGGATGTTCTGCAGCACTACGGTGTCGTCGCTCTGCCTTGCCGCGTAAGAGATCCAGACCGCAAGGGCAAAGTGGAATCGAGCGTCGGCCACGCGAAGAAGACACCGCTGAAGGGGCTGCACTTCGAGAGCCTGGAAGAGGCGCAAGCGTATCTGGATCGCTGGGAAGAGCGCTGGGCCGATAAGCGCATTCACGGCACTACCAAACGGCAGGTCGCGGCGATGTTTGCCGAAGAACGGCCTGCTCTGCTGCCACTGCCAGTCGAACCGTTTCGTTATTACCAGTACGGCGAGCGCACGGTGCATCTCGACGGCTGTGTGGAAGTCGAGGCCGCTTATTACAGCACACCGCCGGGCTGGATAGGCGGTCGGGTTCACGTGCAATGGAATGATTCGCAAGTCCGGCTGATTGATCCGCGCAGCGGGCAGCTGCTCCGCGAGCACTTACGGCAAGAGCGCGGTCGTCATCGCATCCACGAGGAAGACCGCAGAAGAAACACGCCGCTCTCAACTGAACGCTTGCTGCGGCGCGCCGAATTAACTGGTGCGCACATCGGCGTACTCTGCCAGGACATGTATCGCAATCAGGGGCAGGTCGCTGTGCGCCGCATTCTGGGCGTGCTGGCGCTCGTGAAGAAGTACGGCCTTGCTTCGACCGAGGATGCGTGCGCGGTGGCGCTCGAAACTGGTGCTTGTGAATACCGCTTCGTGCGTCGCTATCTGGAGCACAACCCGCAACTCTCGCTGAGCTTGCGCCAAGTCGATCCGCTTATCCGGCAACTTACTCTCTACCGCGACCTTATTGAAAAACGAACCCGTCAGGAGAATGACTTATGCACGTTGTAGAACTCGAGCGCTCGCTTCGTCAACTACACATGAGCGGGATGGCCAACGTCCTCGAAACTCGCCTGCGCCAGGCCCAGGCCGAAGCCATGGCTCCCATTGATCTGATCGCCTGTCTGGTATCGGATGAGCTTACGCTTCGCGCCGACCGATTACTGCAGCGCCGCCGCAAACAAGCCCGGTTTCGTGATCCCGACAAAACGCTCGATAATTTCGACTTCAACTTCAATCCCAAGATGAATCGCAGTCTCGTGTTCGACTTAGCCACTGGCACATTTATCGCCAAGCACGAAGACGCTTTGTTCCTTGGTCCGGGTGGCACCGGCAAAAGCCATTTGGCCCAAGCAATAGGGCAAGCCGCCATTCTGCAGGGCTATAAAGTGTTTTACCGCGAGGTTCACGTCCTCCTGGATGAACTGGCCGAGGCCATCGCAAACGGCACGCGCAAAGACTATATGCAATCGGTCGCCACAGTTCCCTTACTCATCGTCGACGATTTCGGCATGCGCAAGCTGCCGCACACCGCCGCTGAGGATCTATTGGAAATCGTGATGCGGCGCTACGAGCGCTTCAGCACACTGTTAACTTCGAATCGGCCGGTCGAGGACTGGGGCAAGCTACTCGGCGATGTTGCCGCCGTCAGCGCCATGCTCGACCGCCTATTGCATCACGGCCATGTGCTCAAGTGCGGCCCGCGCAGTTGGCGCACCAAAACGCCTGCCGAATCTTAAATTAAGGAAAAGGGCTTCTTTACTGCGAGGGCGCTGCCCTCGCGCTCCCGGGATTTATCGCTTTCCGGCCAGAATCTCGAAGGGCGGACTCACTGCCGCCCCTGCCATTCCGGCTCCCGCATCGGCGCTCCGGTCGCATCCCTGCGTTGCCGTAGCCTCCGCACGGGTGCACTCCAGTATATAGAGGTTCCTCTTAGTTGCAAAAAAGCTTGCACATTGCATTAGCCACGAGTTATAACTACTCTTGTTCTGGATCACTTCCGTTGGCCGGTTTTGAAGTGATAACGTATGGCCGGGTTTGAGGTGATTACCGAGGCTCCGGTAATCAAAAATCCGAACGTCGCACGTGATGACCGCGGGGAAGTATCGAGGCCCATTTGTTCCTGCCTTGTCGTCTGAATGTGTTTACTGATCCTGCGCTCTGTGGTTGAAACACCCGCTTGTCGTAGAGTGGGCGGCATTGCGGGCAGACAAAACTCCGAGCCTTCTCACTCGCATGGAACCCGACTTCGCGAGGGTGAGAATATTAGGCTGATACTTAGTGGTGCTCGCACAGAGATATGACTAGCAGTAAAGTAGTGCGGCGTGGGTTCGAAAGCCGCCGCTTCAATTTTGGCGTT
>JAFAUR010000165.1 GCA_019243205.1 Acidobacteriaceae bacterium
GCTCGCTGGCCCGATTGCGGCGGAGCGGCTCGGCATTCCGTGGGCTGCCCTGGTCTTACAACCCATCACATTCCTGTCGACATACGATCCACCGGTAATCGCGCCGGCCGCGTGGTTGCGACATCTGTATCCGCTGGGCAGATTCCCGTTCCAGGCGGCCATGGCGCTGGGGCGAGCGCAATTGGCAAGATGGGCAGAGCCGATGGTAGCTTTACGAAAGCGCGTCGGGTTGCCGACAACAGCGAAAAATCCCCTCCTGGTCGGACAGTTCTCCGATTACGGAACGCTGGCGCTCTTCTCGCGCGCTTTCGCGACGCCCCAGCCGGACTGGCCATCGCGCACGTGCCAGACAGGATTCGTCTTCTATGACCGTCTGGGCATAGGGCTCGCGCCTGACGCAAATGGTGAGAGCGGATTGAAAGACTTTCTCGATGAGGGACCGGAGCCAGTTTTGCTTACGCTCGGGTCGTCGGCGGTAATGCACCCTGGGCAGTTCTATTCCGAGAGCGTACAGGCGGCCCAGAAGCTTGGTTTGCGGGCTGTGCTGCTCGTGGGCCCCCAAGCCGCATCAGATTGGAACCATCTGCCTTCATCGATGTTTGCGGCGGGATATGTTCCGTTCTCCGAAATTATGCCCCGCTGTGCCCTAACCGTACACCAGGGAGGGATCGGAACAACCGCGCAAGCTTTGCGGGCGGGACGGCCCACATTAGTGGTGCCTTGGGCTCACGATCAACCGGATAATGCCGAGCGATTGCGTAAAATCGGGGTCTCGCGAACCGTGCCGCGCTCAAAGTACCGGGCCGAACGTATCGCGCGGGAACTGGACACGGTTCTCAAGAAGGCTTCCTACGCGGAAAAAGCCCGAACCGTCGCTGACCAGATTGCGAAAGAGAACGGGACCGCGGCGGCTTGTGATGCGATCGAGTCGCTTATCGCTTCTTCCGTACTAAGCGATGCGCTTTGCGGACAACGGCCGGACTCTCAGCGAACGCCTCGTTGACCAAGGCGACCTGCTGGTCATTGTGAACTTTGTGCGCGCCGGCAGCGGGGCTGGCAGCTGTTGGGCGTCCAATGTAGCGAAGCTGTCGCCTCGGGCCCGCCACTTTTCCGGCGGGATGAATCAGCGGCTGCATCTGTTCTTCGACGAAGTACCAGGCCCCCATATTTTCGGGCTCTTCCTGCACCCAGAACAACTCGGCGGCATCGGAATAGCGGAGCAGAATGTCCGTCAGGCGGCTGATCGGGAACGGGTACAACTGTTCGAGCCGGATGATAGCGACGTCTCGGCGGCCCAACTCCTCGCGCTTGTTGACGAGATCGTAATAGACCTTGCCGGAGCAGAGCAGCACCCGTCGGACCTGGCTACCGAGGTATTGAGGATCGCTGATCACCTCCTGGAAGGTTCCGGTGGTGAGGTCTTCCAGGCGCGAAGCGGCCTTGGGATACCGCAGCAGGAACTTCGGCGTGAAGACGATGAGGGGCTTACGGATGCCGCGACGATCGGCGCCGCCGTACATCTGGCGGCGCAACAGATGGAAGTACTGCGCCGGCGTCGTGCAATTGCAGATCTGAATATTGTTTTCGGCGCAGAGCTGCAGGAAGCGTTCGATGCGCGCGCTCGAGTGTTCCGGACCTTGGCCTTCCAGGCCATGAGGCAACAGCAGGACCAAACCGCTCGGCTGATTCCATTTCGCTTCGGCGGAAACGATGAACTGATCGATAATGATCTGGGCGCCGTTCGCGAAGTCGCCGAATTGCGCTTCCCAGAGCACGAGCGTCAACGGATCTGCGACGCTATACCCGAATTCGTAGCCCATCGCAGCATATTCACTGAGCAGGCTGTCGAAGACTTCGAATTTTGCCTGCCTGGGGTCAAGGTGTTGGAGCGGGATATATGGTTCGCCCGTTTCGTAATCGGAGAACTCCAGGTGCCTCTGCGTGAAGGTGCCTCGAGAGACGTCCTCACCGGTGAGGCGAACGGGCGTGCCCTCGAGCACGAGCGTTCCAAAAGCCAGTGTTTCAGCAAAACCCCAATCGATAGGCGCGCCGCTTGCCACTTCGCGCCTCTTGTCGATGAGTGATTTCAGTTTCGGGTGCAGGTGGAAGCCATCAGGAAGCTGGGTACATTTCTCGATGACATGGCTGAGAGTATCCTGCGCGGCCGCAGTCGCCGGTATCGGTTGATGCACCTGATCGAAGGGAGCAACGGCGAATTCTTCGATGACAAACTGTTCGCGGTTTTTCTTGGCCTGATCGTAAGTTTCGTTCAGCTTCGCGCGGGACTGGCTGCGGAGATTGGTGACGTAGTCCTGGGTGACAAACTTTTCCCGGATGAGGCGTTCGGAATACTGATTTGCGACAGTCTGGGTGGCCTTGATCTTGCGATACATCACCGGCTGCGTATAGCTGGGATCGTCCGCTTCGTTGTGCCCCTGGCGCCGATAGCCGATGATGTCGATGACGACGTCACGCTTGAAGTGCTGGCGGTAGTCATACGCGAGTTGGGTGGCACGTACCACCGCCTCGGGGTCATCACCATTCACGTGAAAGATCGGCGCCTGAACCGAAAGCGCGATGTCGGTGCAGTAGACGCTGCTGCGGCCTTCCAACGGATTGGTGGTGAACCCGATCTGGTTGTTCGTTACGACGTGGATCGTGCCGCCGGTGGCGTAACCTTCCAGCTGCGACATTTGCAGAGTTTCGGCAACAACGCCCTGACCGATGAAGGCCGCGTCGCCATGGATCAGGATGGGGATGATGCGTGCGCGTTCGGCGTCGCCGATGCGATCCTGCTTGGGCCGCACCAGACCTTCCACCACCGGGTCGACGGCTTCGAGATGGCTGGGATTGAACGCCACCGAGACCAGGATTTCGTTGCCGACCGTTGAATGATGAACACCGCTGGCGCCCAGGTGATACTTGACGTCACCGGAGCCTTGAACGCTTTCCGGGTCGGGCTCGCCTTCGAATTCGGAGAAGACCTGGGCCATCGATTTGCCGACCACGTTGGCCAGCACGTTGAGGCGGCCGCGGTGGGCCATACCGATGACAGCTTCGGCGCAGTTGTTATTGGCGGCTCGCTCTAGAACTTCATCGAGAGCGGGGATAGTGCTTTCAACGCCTTCGAGACCGAAACGCTTTTGGCCGACGAACCGGCTCTGGAGGAAGTGCTCGAACTCTTCGGCCTGTATAAGGCGGTTGAGAACGCGATGGCGAACGCCGTCCTCCAGTTTCCAGGAGTTCATGGTTGCTTCCATGCGGTCCTGCAGCCATTGCTTTTGCTCCGGATCCTGGATGTGCATGTACTCGACACCCATCGAGCCGCAGTACGTGCTACGAAGCCGGTCGATGATCTCGCGCAGCGTTTCGTACGGCTGCATGTAGGAGGCGATCGCGCCACTCGGAGCTTTGACGGCGCCGGCCAGGAAGGGGCGGTCGAGATCCCAGATGGAAAGGCCGTATGACGCGGGATCGAGTTCGGGATGGTAGGCGGGATCGCTGCCAAGCGGATTCGTGTTGGCGAGCAAGTGGCCGCGCGTGCGATAGCTATTGATCAGCTGAATGACGCCGGCTTCCTTCGCTACATCCGTGTTGACCGAGCTGTAGCGGGTGGGACTGATCTGCGCGTCGGTCTGCCAGCGGACCGGCATGTACGGGATTTTCAGATCGCGAAAAATCGCTTCGTAGAACCCGTCTTCTCCCTGCAGAAGGGAAGCCAGTTTGGCGAGAAATGCTCCCGACTCCGCGCCTTGAATGATGCGGTGATCGTAGGTGCAAGTGATCATCAGCACCTTACTGAGGCCGAGAGCGGCGCGGGTCTCTTCACTGGCGGCCGCGAACTCGGCAGGATAGTCCATGGCGCCGGTGGCGACGATGGCGCCCTGCCCCGGCATGAGGCGCGGAACGGAGCCCAGGGTCCCGACCGTGCCGGGATTCGTCAGCGAAATGGTGGTGCCTTCAAAATCGGGGATGCCGAGCTTGTTGGTGCGGGCTCGCGCGACGATGTCGTCGTAGGCAGCGACGAAGGCCGCAAAGGTCATGGCATCGGCGTTCTTGATGTTCGGTACCTTCAGCGAACGCGAACCGTCCTTGCCCGCCACATCCACCGCGAGACCGATGTTGACCTGCGAACGGACCACACGGAAGATCTCGCCGCCATTCTGGGCGAACGCGTGATTCAGCGCAGGATTCGTCTTGACGGCTTTTACAATGGCCCACGCGATGAGATGCGTGAAGCTGAGTTTCCCGCGGCCCTGCAATGCGCGATGTTTATTGATTAGGTTACGGTTCTCTTCAATGACGCGGACCGGAATCTGGCGCTGGGATGTGGCGACGGGAATGGCCAGGCTCGCCGTCATGTTCTCGGCGATACGCGCCGCGGCGCCGCGAAGCGGCACTAACTGGTCGCTCACTCCGATGCCCTTCGGTTCCTGCTTGGCGGGTACCGGGGCGCTTTTGGCGATCTCGGATGCTCCGGGCGAAGCGGCAGGTCCAGGCTGCGAAGCGGCGCGGGGGGTAGGTGCAGCGGCTCGCTGCGGCTGAGGCACAGGGCTTGGAGGCTCCCGTCGTTCGGAGGGTACGGGGGTCGGCGGCTCTTTCTCTGGAGTCCGCTGCGTTGGCGGCTCCTCGCGGGGAACTTCCACCGGCGGTGGAGCTTCTACCCTCACCTGCGCTGTCGCAGAGGCCGACCGCTCGCCGCCATTTCCCAGCGGATGACCGTTGGAGCCCGCATCTTCAAAGATCTGTGTCCAACCTTCGTCAACGCTTTTGCGATCGAACTGGTACTGATGATATAGCTCTTCTTCCAACCAGCTATTTACGCCCAACGCGGGGTCTTTTGCTTGCGACATGTCGGTGGAGTTTTTGAATGTTCGGAATGCGGGAGCGCGTTCGGATCCGAGTTTCGAACTCGGCCCGGTTGACGCGAACGTAATTTCCCGTAAATTTTATTGTATCGGAGTTGGGAGGTTCACACCCATTTGATCTACAGGGAGCCCGGAGGACCGGCCTCGACCAATTCCACGATCAGCATATCGGGGCTCGCGATCCAGGCAATCGAGCGGCCTTCAAAGGCCACGGCGGGCTCAGGCTCGCTGATGAGCCGCCAGCCGGCCGTTTCGAGCGAGCGACACGTTTCGGCCACATCCGAAACGGCATAGCAGAGGTGATTCAGAAGCTGATTCTTCTTGACCGCACGAGCCAGCTTGCTTTCGGGACCGTCAGGGGCTACCAACTCCAGGTAATGATCGGCGCCGGATAGAAGAAAGAACTGCACATAAGCCGTTTGCGCTGGGTCGTGAATGACATCTGTTCTTTCGGCGTATCCGACAGCCGTGTATATAGGACGGTGACGTTCAATGTTGTCGACGCAGAGGCCTATGTGATGCAGCTTCAGCTTTAACAATTTGTTCCAGATTTACACATTGACTCTCGCATTGGTTGTGAGATACTCGGACCACTTGGGAGGTTCCATGCAACCACTCTGGACCGACCGCCGTTTTCTCCTCTTCCCGGCAGTTACTCTTCTTCTAATCTCCACCTTACCCGCCTTCGCGCAGCGTGGTGGAGCCGGGTCCTCCGGTGCAGGCGCGAGTGCGGGTTCCGCAAGTCCCGGCAATATAGGCGGAAGCACGGGCACACGAGGCAATACCGGTTCGATTCCGGGGACAAATACGCCGTTCCCAAACTCGACGACCACGAATCCGGATATGAACCGACCCATCTTCCTGTCGGGGAAGGTGATGTTCGATGACGGCACGCCGGCGAACACGGATATCCGCATCGAGAGAGTATGCAGCGGACAGCCGCACCTGGAATCTCACACGGACTCGAAGGGCCGCTTTTATTTCCAGCTGGGCCAAAACACGATGGTAGATACCGACGCCTCCGACGCCATGATGACGCCCATCGGCGCTCCGAATCAGCAGGGGAACGGACAGTGGGCTTCTTCCGGGCGGATGAGCGGTCTCGGGGGCATGGGCAGCGGCCTTTTCAACTGCGAGCTGCGTGCGGCTTATCCGGGCTACCGCTCGGATCTGGTCGAGCTCTCGACACGCCGCTCCATGGACGACCCGAATGTCGGAACCATTGTCCTGCATAGGTTACAAAACGTGAAGGGCACGACCATCAGCGTGACCAGTGCCTTGGCGCCGAAAAAGGCCCAGAAAGATTACGAGAAAGGGATGCAGCTTGCTTCGAAAGGTAAGTTCGACGAGGCAGAGGAGCATTTCGCAAACGCAGTGGACCTTTACCCTAAGTACGCCATTGCCTGGTATGCGCTCGGTCAGTTACAGGCGCGGAACAACAAGGGGGATGAGGCTCGTAAGTCTTTTGAGAACGCGATTTCAGCGGATAAGAATTATGTAAACCCTTACAATCAGCTGGCGCTCCTTTCCGCGCAGGGCAGCAAGTGGGAAGACGCGGCGAGTTACAGCAGCCAAGTCATCAGCCTGAACCCGGTGGAGTTCCCAAGCGCATACTGGTACAACGCGCTGGCTAACTACAACCTTAAGAAGGGCGATCTGGCCGAGAAAAGCGCCCGCGAACTGGTGAAGCTGGATACGGCACACAAGTATCCGGAAGCGGAGAGCCTGCTGGCTCAACTAAGCCTGGACCAAGGCAAATATCCCGAAGCGGCGGCGCATCTACGGACTTACCTGGCGTTGGCGCCCAACGCGAAAAACGCGGATGCGTTGAAGCAGATGTTACTGAAAATCGACCAGGCGAGCGCCGGACAACAAAAATAGATCGCCGCGTTAATCTGAAGTTGATGGCGCTACCTGAACCGCCTCCGGATCCGGCGCGTCAGCAGCTGAAAGAGCTGCGCGAGACCCTGCTGAGCTTGCATAAAGCGCTGCTCGATTCGGAAAGAACGTCCTATGAGCTGGTGCACGGAACTATCGCGTCACCCGGGGCATTTCTACAGCTTCTGATCAACGATAACTGGTTTGCCTGGCTGCGGCCGGTGACTACCTTGCTCGTGGAGATTGATGAGGCGCTAGCGGCCAAGAATCCGCCCCGGACCTCTCGAGATTTCGTGCAATTGCGGGAAGACACGCGAGCCCTACTGTCTCCTTCGCGCGATGCGAACGGATTCTGGAAACGGTACCAGGGGACGCTGAACCGCGACCCTGGTGTTGCCGTGCTCCATGAACAGATGGAGCGGCAACTGGCCGGTGATCCCGGCGAAGCTTCAAACTAACGATAGGCCGGAACCCCGGTGACTCGTTCGCCGATGACCAGCGTGTGGATGTGATCGGTGCCTTCGTAGGTCTTCACCGTTTCGAGATTGCACATGTGGCGCATAATCGGGTACTCGTCCATAATGCCGTTTGCGCCGAGCAAGTCACGGCTCAGGCGAGCGCATTCGAGCGCCATGGCGACGTTATTGCGTTTGAGCATCGAGATGTGTGCGGCCTCCACTTTGCCGGCATCCTTCAATTTGGCGACATGAAGCGCGAGCAGTTGCGCCTTCGAGATTTCGGTAATCATCCAGGCGAGCTTTTCCTGGACAAGCTGATGTCCGGCAAGAGGCTTGTCGTCGAATTGCTTTCGGGCGAGAGTGTACGCGCGGGCGGTTTCGTAGCAATCCATGGCGGCACCGATAACCCCCCAACCGATACCAAAGCGGGCTTGCGAAAGGCAGCTTAAGGCAGCTTTGAGACCTTTCGCGCAGGGGAGCTGATTTTCCTGAGGAACGGCACAGTTGTCGAAGTGGAGGCTTGAGGTGATGGAGGCGCGCATGGACAGTTTGCCATGCAGGTCGCGCGTCGAGTAACCCGGCGTGCCGCGTTCGACAAGGAAGCCTCGAATACCTTCCGGCGTACGCGCCCATACGACTGCAACCTCGGCGAGTGAACCGTTCGTGATCCACGTCTTCTCGCCGTTTAACACCCATTCTTCTCCACGGCGCTCAGCCGAAGTCCGCATTGCCGAAGGGTTGGAGCCGAAATCGGGCTCAGTCAGTCCGAAGCAGCCGATCGCTTCTCCGCTCTGGAGTTTTGGCAGCCAGCGATTCTTTTGCTCTTCGGACCCGAAGGTGTGAATCGGATACATGACCAGCGCGCCCTGAACGCTGACGAAACTGCGGAGCCCGGAATCGGCACGTTCAATCTCCTGCATGATCAGCCCATATTCCACGTTGTTCATACCGGCACAACCGTAGCCTTCGAGATTGGCGCCGAAGAAGCCGAGCCTGCCCATCTCCGGGATGAGTTGCTTGGGGAAGTTGCCCGAATTGAAGGCCTCGCGGAAGAGCGGCACGGCGCGTTCGTCCACGAACTGCCGGGCAGTCTGCCGGACCATGAGTTCCTGTTCGGTAAGCAGCGAATCGAACTGGAGATAGTCAACACCGGGAAAATGAGGCATGGAGATTCTCCCTTAGATTTTAGGAGAGCACGCCTCCCACCGAGCGACTACCTCAACGGCAACAGGTAGGCTTCGATGCGGCATTCCCGACTCGCGCGTTCGGCGTTTCTTCTAATTTTTGGAATTCCGTCGATTGCGTCCGTAAGCGTGCCCTCGGAACTGGACCAGGCGTACAAAGCCTTGGCCCACAAAGAGTACGATGCTGCCGTTTCGCTATTCAGAAAGGGGCTTGCGGTCGCGCCAAACAATGCAGCCGCGCACAAAGACCTGGCGTACACGCTTCTGAAAACGGGAGAAAACGCGGAAGCCCGTGACGAATTCGCCGCCGCAATGCGGATAAATCCGAAAGACGAAACAGCAGCCCTGGAGTTTGCGTTCCTGGCATTTGAAACGAAACAGCCGATAGAAGCGCGGCGAACATTCGACCGTTTGCGGCACAGTGCGAATGCAACGACGAGGCAGACGGCCGAGACGGCATTTCAAAATATCGATGGGCCCTTGGCGCAGGGGATTGCACGCTGGAAAGAGGCGCTCGCGAGGACGGCGAATCCGCTGGATCCGAGTACATTTAGCGCGCATTGGGAACTGGCGCAGACGGCGGAGTTGCGAGACGAGTGGGCACTCGCAGCGGAGCAGTATGAGATCTGCCGCAAGATCAAGCCCGGCCTCAGCGAACTGTTGCTGGATATCGCAAGAATGTGGAAAGAGTTAGGTCGGGTCGATGAATCGCAGGCCGCGTTGCTGGCGGCCTCCCGATCGGCCGATGCAAGGACGGCGGAGCGTGCCCTGGCGCTGTGGGGAACACGCTACCCGTATCCGTATGAATTCCTGGCCGCACTGAAAGTCGACGACCGGAATGTGTCCTTGCGGAAGGAACTGGCGTATCTATATCTGGCCATGAAGAAGCAGACGGAAGCCGCCGAACAGTTCGAGCGTGTGCTCGCGATTGACGCCAACGACCGGCAGGCGCGCGAGCAGCTGAACGAGATCCGGGGGACCGGGAAAGCTCCGGCGGCGGTTGTCTTGCAGCCTGCAAAGGCGGATACGCTTCTGTCGGATCCGAAAGCAATGGGATTGAAGAGCCTGAAGCTCGGGTACACGCGGGACGCGATTCGGTATTTGCGGCAAGCGCATGATGTAGATCCCGATGACGCGGACGTGATGCTTCAGCTTGGCTGGGCATACAACATGGCGAAGGATGACGGGGAAGCGATCTCGTGGTTCGACAGGGCGCGAAATTCAGGAGACCCGCTGGTAGCTCCCGAAGCGAACCGGGCGTTTCACAGCCTGCGGGGCGACGTGTTGCCACAAACGACGGTGTGGCTACTTCCGATGTATTCGAGCCGTTGGAACGATCTGTTTACCTACGCGCAGATCAAACGCACGATTCCCCTGCCCTGGAATCCCGTCAACCGCGTATTCTCGCTCTACCTTTCGACGCGGTTCATGGGTGACGTGAGAAGCAGTTCCCCTACGGGCTCAGCCGTCGCTCCTGAATATTTTTCTGAGAGCTCATTCATTTTCGCGGCGGGCGCTGCTTCGAAAACCTGGCATCACCTCACCGGATGGGTGGAAGCGGGCGAGGCAGTGAAGTATCTGCCGTTCCGCAAAGATGTGGGCATC
>JAFAUR010000730.1 GCA_019243205.1 Acidobacteriaceae bacterium
ATGTGGAGTGCCGGACGATTTGGCATCCTGTCATGCAGGACTATTACCAGAACATTCAGAAAGTCTCACCGTCAAGTGTCGCTCGCTTGCTAGAGCGGGGGATGGAAGTTCAATCTCTCGAAAGAGGCACCTCCATTCTTCGCGACAATTTCGGCGATGTGTTTAGGCTGTTGCTGGTCGCGGTGAGTCTTCTGGTCCTGATTGTGGCCCTTAATGTCGCCGGGCTTTTGCTGGCTAAAGCTGCGGCACGCCAGCGGGAGATGGCAGTTCGGCTCGCAATTGGCGGAACTCCCTGGCGGCTGGCACGGCAGCTATTCGCGGAAAGCATTTGGCTCTCGGCGTTCGGCGCTGCCGGCGGATTGGTAGTCGCACTGATCGTAATGCCGGTAGCGGTGCGTTTGCTGCCACCAGTCCGCGACATGTATACGGCGATAGTGCCCATCTCGCTGGACACCGGGCTCAACTGGCGTGTCTTTTTGTTTCTCATCGGGTCATCGGTGCTGACGACAATCATTTTCACGGTCAGCCCAGTGGTGGCGACATTGCGTTTGAGTATTGACAGCGTGCTTCGCAGCGTGCGCTCTAGCGGCAGTTTTCGCGGACGGCGGATTTTGATTGCGGCGCAGATTGCATTGTGTACCTTTTTGCTTGCGGGCGCGGGTTTGCTGGTGCGCAGTTTCGAGCGGCTACGCGCTACGCCTTCGGGATTTGCGATCGATTCCATAGCGACGTTCCGGTGCGGCGTGGGCACGTCCAAATATCCGCCGGGCGTAATCGACGCCCTGATCGAGCGAGTGCGCGAAATCCCGGGCGTCATCTCCGCTGCTACGTCCTCGTCAGGAGTGTTGCGTGGACACGGATTATTCATGACCGCAGTTCCGGCGGGACGAAGGGTGACCCGTGCTGATTTTTTAAACGCCAACGCCAACCGGGTCTCGCGGGATTACTTGACCACCATGGGAATACACCTGGTGGCGGGGCGCACTTTTATTTCCAGTGACGCACCCCAACCGAAACAAGCACCTGCTGCCAAGGCCATTGTGAACGAAGCCTTTGTACGGCAGATCTTCCCCAGTTCGAACGGCGTCGGCAAGCGGTTTGGGACGGGGGTCGAGGGAAGCGTTGCTTCTGGCGATAACGAAATCATCGGCGTGGTCAGCGACGCGAAATACCGGTCGCTCCGAGACCCGATCCGGCCTATGGCTTACTCGCTCGAAACGACCCTCGACTCAGATTTCATGTTGAACGTCCGCACGCGCATGGCGCCCGAGGCGATCATTCAGCCGGTGCGACAAGTGCTCGCCTCGGCTGCGCCGGATCTGGCTTTGCTTGAAACCGGCACGCTTACGCAGGCGGCGGATGAGTCCGCGGCTCCTGAGCGAGTTACCGCAACGCTTGCCTCTCTGTTTGGCGCAATGGCTACGCTGCTGGCTGGCATTGGAGCATACGGATTGCTGGCTTACGCAGTTACACAGAGACGCCGCGAGATTGGCATTCGCATGGCGCTTGGGGCACAGCCGGCGCACGTAGCGAAACTGATCGCCGCACAAACATGCACCATGGCGCTAACGGGAATCGTCGCAGGCCTTTGCGGGGCGTTTCTTGCCGGGCCTGCAATACAGTCTCTGCTCTACGGCGTTTCGCCACAAGATCCACTGGCCCTGGCAGGGGCCGGAATTTTTGTCGCGTTGACGGCGATTGCCGCCACCATCGGCCCGGTGTCGGATGCGGTTCAGACACCGGCCGCAGAGACGTTGCGAATCGAAGCCTAACCAGACCAAGTCCACCGCTTCCACGGCAACCAGAATTGGAATCTGCGGTGTGATCTGCAGCACGCCGCTTACTGCCCAACGAATCCGCGAATCAAGCGTGCCAACTCGTTTGTTGCAATGCCTTTCAGTTCGACACAAGCTTCGCGCCCTGACTCGTTTCCACCTCTATTTGGCAGTCCTGCGTCGCATTCGTTGCCGGCTGAATCAGTTCCAAAAAACCCGCCGCCGGTCTTCTTTCCTTCGTTCGTTTCGATACGTCAGGGCTGGGCGTCGCAGCCATCCGCTTCTTCAAGCGGCCGCAGTCCAAATGCAACGTTGCGCTAACGGATTCAGACCGTATCGCTTGGCAGCTTCCGCTGCTTCCTTCCACAACGCCGGAGGTAACCGGCCTCTCGATGGACGAAGACTACGATACTCTTCAGACCGTTGCTGTAAGTGTTCCAGTTCGCTGGCGCGAAACGTTGTTTCCTGCATGCTCGCCGTTGCCATCTCCGCAACTGACCCTATCAGGAAACCAGCCCCTCAGTCACGCTCACCTACCGAAACCTCACCAAACACTTAGCTGCCACCCGTGGGTAAACGGCCAACCGAGGACATCTGAAAAAGGCTCAAGAACCGCTCAAACCCGACCTGAGACGAGAGCATTCGACGTTCTGTCGGGCTTGAGCAACAGAAGACCCAGAATCTAGTTACAAGATTGTGCGAGGTCGAACCGATCAAGGTTCATCACCTTGTTCCAGGCCCCAACGAAGTCGTTGACAAACTTGCCATGTGCGTCCGAGCTTGCATAGACCTCCGACAAGGCGCGGAGCTGGGAATTTGAACCGAAGATGAGATCGGCACGCGTGGCCGTCCATTTGACTTTCCCCGTCTTGCGATCTCGCCCTTCAAACACGTCGTTGCTATCTGAAGCCGCCTTCCATACTGTACCCATGTCCAGCAGGTTGACAAAGAAGTCGTTCGTCAGAGCCTCCGGTTTGTCGGTAAAGACGCCCAACTTAATCCGGCGGAAGTTGGTGTTCAGCACGCGCAGGCCCGCCACAAGTACGGTCAGTTCGGGTGCGGTCAGCCTCAACAGCTGTGCTCTGTCCAGGAGCGCGACCTCAGCCGGCGCGTTGCCGTTGCCGTTCGTGTAAGAGCGGAAGCCATCAATGTGCGGCTCGAGGACCTCGAACGATTCCACATCGGTCTGCTCCTGCGAAGCATCCGTGCGGCCGGGGGAGAACGGAACGGTCACGTGGATCCCGGCATTCCTCGCGGCCTGCTCGACACCTGCGCAACCGGCCAGAACAATCAGGTCGGCGAGCGAAATCTTCTTGCCTCCAGACTGCGAGCTATTGAAGGCACTCTGAATCCGTTCGAGCGTATTCAACACCGGCTCGAGCTGCTCAGGCTCATTGACTTCCCAAGTCTTTTGTGGCGCAAGGCGGATGCGCGCGCCGTTCGCACCGCCGCGTTTATCGGAGCCACGGTAGGTGGAAGCGGAAGCCCAGGCGGTGGAGACCAGTTGCGAAACAGTGAGTCCCGAGGCAAGGATCTTCTCCTTCAGAGAGGCGACATCCTGTTCATCGACCAACACGTGATCCACAGCGGGAACGGGGTCTTGCCAGATGAGCTCTTCCTTTGGAACTTCCGGACCGAGATAGCGGGACCGCGGTCCCATATCGCGATTCGTTAGTTTGAACCACGCACGGGCAAAGGCATCTCGAAACTCATCCGGATTCTCGTAGAAGCGTCTCGAGATCTTCTCATACACCGGATCGAATCGCAGCGAGAGATCCGTGGTCAGCATGGCCGGTGCGTGACGTTTTGATGGATTATGGGCATCCGGCACGGTGCCTGCTCCAGAATCGCCCTTTGGCTTCCACTGGTGTGCACCGGCCGGGCTCTCGGTGGGTTCCCACTCGTACTCGAACAGGTGCTTGAAGTAGTCCATGTTCCATTGTGTTGGCGTGGTGGTCCATGTGACTTCCAGGCCACTGGTGATTGCGTCGCCTGCGATGCCAGTGAGGTAGGCGCTCGACCAGCCGAGCCCTTGCTCCTCGATGGGAGCGCCTTCGGGCTCACGGCCGTGGTGCTTGACAGGACCGGCGCCGTGCGTTTTGCCAAAGGTGTGGCCGCCAGCAATCAAGGCGACGGTTTCTTCATCGTTCATCGCCATGCGGGCGAAAGTCTCGCGGATGTCCCTGGCTGCCGCTACAGGATCCGGAACACCTTCCGGTCCCTCGGGATTGACGTAAATCAGACCCATCGTCGTAGCGCCAAACGGCCTTGCGAGGTCGCGTTCACCGGAGTAACGTTTGTCGGTCCCCAGCCATGTCGATTCGGCTCCCCAATTGACGTCAAGATCCGGCTCCCAAACATCGGGCCGCCCGCCAGCGAAGCCGAAAGTTTCAAAACCCATGGATTCCATCGCGACATTGCCGGCAAGGATCATGAGATCGGCCCACGAGATCTTCTTGCCATACTTCTGCTTGATGGGCCATAACAACCGGCGAGCCCTGTCCAGGTTGACGTTGTCCGGCCAGCTATTGAGAGGCGCGAAACGCTGCTGGCCTCTGCCGCCGCCTCCGCGACCGTCAGCCGTACGATAGGTACCTGCGCTATGCCACGCCATGCGGATGAATAACGGCCCGTAATGGCCGAAATCCGCAGGCCACCACTCTTGTGAGTCCGTCATAAGCGCCGCGAGATCTTTCTTCAAAGCGGCGTAATCGAGGCTCTTGAACTCCTCAGCGTAGTTGAAATCCTCTCCCATGGGATCGGACAGGGATGAGTGCTGGTGCAGCAGGTTCAGGTTCAACTCGTTCGGCCACCAGTCACGATTCGTTGTACCTGGGCTGCTGCCGTGATGGAACGGGCACTTTGCTTCGGTTGCCATTTTTTCTCTCCTTATTAGATTTTGAGTTCCACTACTGAGCTTCGCAAATCACTCGAAAATCGAGCTCGCCGAAACGCAAGGCCGCCAGGAAACTCCAATCGCATGCATAGGGATACGCTGTTGGACGTTCGCCTGCGACGTGCGAAACCGGCTCTGGAACAGTTCGCCGCCATTTGCTATGTGAGTACATAAGCCAATCCGCCCGACTTCGCCGGCTCCATCGCGAACCGTGCCTAGAAATCGGCCGAGACGGAAAGGATGCGTCAAGGCACCGAGCGAAAATCAATGAAGCAGCAGACTGGGTTCGCGCAATACAGAGCGCTGCATGATGTACCTCATGAACGTTGACTATCATACTTCAGAAGCGCCAGTTTATGACCGGATCGGTGGCTATGATGCAATCGCAGCCATCATAGATGAGTTGTTTGCGTTAATGAGAGCGGATTCCCGCTTTGCTCGATTTGGAGCAGGGCGCAGCCTCGATTCACGGCAACGAGCTCAGCAGTTGACCGTCGACCTGATCTGTTCGGTGTCCGGAGGTCCTTGTTATTACATCGGACGCGATATGAGGACCTCGCACGCCGGGCTGCAGATCACAGTATCCGAATGGGACGCGTGCATTGAGCTGACCCAAATAGCCCTCGCGAAGCATTCTATTGGGTCGCGGGAAGCGGTGGAGTTTATTGCTCTGTTCGAACGGTACAAGGATGAGATCGTCGAGACGACCTAGCGGTACGAGGAGACAAGGGCGTCGCGACTGAGCGATCGCGGTTGGACATGTCGGTCGGGGTTACACAGAAGTCAGCTTTGCGTCGCCTCGCGGAAATGATGCCGCCCGCGTTTCGATGAAGATGCCCACCTTGCCAGAACCCTCGAAGGTAAGGAAATCCTGATTGAACCGAACTGTCCCCTCGCTCGGTGTGACAGTGGCGATGATCATTGACGACGGCGCGCCGATTGAGCTACTGGAATTCCGATCTATCTCGGACCACAAGGAAAGCTGGGAGACAAGGCAGGGCGGCACTGCCGCTTCACCTCACCTCTCAGTACGACGAGGTGGCACAGGATTATCAGCATGTCAGCCCGACGCTGGGTGCCGGGATGTCAAAAAGCACGCGTAATGCGCTTTCGGCCGATGTCCGCTACGCCGACTCTACGTCAACTTGGGTTCGTAAACGCTGGGCGGTTAGCGGCGGTCTACGGGATGCGGGCTCGACTTTCTTGGTTAGCGCGTAAACAAGGAGCCGTACGGAAGCAGTTTGGGTTCACATGCGCGATGCGCCGATGTAACCTTCATGTGAATGGCCAAATAGACAAGTCGAAGCGGTGCGGCGATCATTAGCTCTTCGTTCTTCGATCTCACGAGCAGGATGGTCGACGCACCGGTTTTTGACATTACCGGGTCGAGTGCGCGTCGGATTCTCCGGTTGGACTCGTTGCACTTAACAGCATATCGGCGGAAGCCCGGGAACGTTGTCTTTTCTATTGCTGCTTGTCCTCGCGATCCTCTTCTCTCGAGACTCCGGAGATGGTCCCCGTAAACTCGCCCGTTTCGCTGAAATAGACGGGATTGTTCAAGGCGTCGGCCAAAACCGGCACGCCCGTCTCGTTAAACGTGAGGGTACCGGACGCATTCTTGAATCGGCCGGTTCCTCCCATGATTTGGAAAGTCAGAGTGCAGTGGGCCTCCAGAGCTGCGAAGTCTATGCAATCGCCTCCCCCCACGATGTTGACCTTCAATAAACTCCCATCTTGGAAGCGAAATACGCCCGCGCCCGCCACCCTTAAAAGATAAATCTGAGTTGGGCCCGAGCAGGCGCTGGACGGCTGCGGAGAGGCTGTCTGGGCGCTTATGTTGCGAAAAGTGAATGCGCCTAGCGTACCCGTCCCCGCCAAATCCTCTTCAGAGTTATTTGTGTTGGGCTGCTGTAGATTGACCGTGCTGGCGGCAGCAGTTCCCGAAAATGTCATGGTTACCGGCTTGTCGTGCGCATAAACGCTTGCGACACCCAGATTGAGCATCAGTGTCATGGTTGCTATGTGTTTCATTCGTGTCTCCTACTTTCTGGCGGAGATCCTAGTGAAACTTTGATCCCCTTCCGCCGGTATAGGCGGAAGGAGACCGCAAAAGCGGCCATGCTTTTTGTATATTTCTTGTACGGGGAGAACGAGGTGTCCATCGAAGGACGCACTCAGGAAATCACGCATCTGCTAAAGGCTTGGGGCAGCGGTGACGAAGCTGCTTTGGTCCGGCTCACCGAACATGTCTATCCAGAGCTGCGTCGCATGGCCCTGCAATACATGAAAAACGAAGCCCAGGCGAACACGCTCCAGGCTACTGCGTTGGTGCACGAGGTCTACCTTCGCCTGGTGAACGTAACTGAGGTCGAGTGGCAGGCGCGCGCTCAGTTCTTTGCGGTCACGGCCCAGATGATGCGGCGCATCCTGGTGGATGCCGCTCGCGCTCGGGGTTGCCACAAGCGCGGCGGAATAGCGCCGAAATTGAACATCGATGAAACGGCCGTGTTGTCGCGCGCACCGGATCGGTCTATCCTCGCTCTCGACGAAGCGCTGACTGCGTTCTCGCACGTTGCTCCGCGACAGGCGAAGGTCGTCGAACTGCGTTATTTCGGCGGATTGACGGAGGAAGAGATCGTCGCCGCTCTGAAGATCTCGCCGCGCACGGTCAGACGCGATTGGCATCTCGCCAAGGCTTGGCTTTTACGGGAGCTAAGCCACAAAAACGGAGAAAACATCGGCGCATGACTCCAGAGCGTTTCGACGAAATCGAAGAGCTATACCACGCGGCTTGCGAGGGCACGCCCGCGGAACGCGCCGCGCTGCTGGCGCAAACAGATCCCGAATTGCGACGCGAGGTAGAATCGCTGCTGGCACAGCGCGATAGCGGCGAATTCCTCGACCGGCGTGCTATCCAGAACGCCTTCGCACTGCTGGAGGATTCGATTGTCACTGGATTGGCTTCGGAGGCGTGCCTGGGCCCATACCGTATCGAAAGCAAGCTCGGCGAGGGCGGCATGGGAGAGGTTTTTCGGGCCATCGACACGCGATTAGACCGGGCCGTCGCCATCAAGATCATGGGTGAGCAGTTTAGTGCCCGGTTTGAGCGCGAGGCGCGAGCTATCGCTGCGTTGAACCACTCGAACATTTGCACGCTCTACGACGTCGGGCCGAACTATCTGGTAATGGAGTTGGTCGACGGCGAGACTATAGCGGCCCGGCTGAAACGCGGACCTCTGCCAGTAAAAACGGCGCTCCTCTTTGCCTCGCAGATCCTGGCCGCACTGGTCGAGGCGCACGGCAAGGGAATCGTGCACCGCGATCTCAAACCCGGCAACGTTATGATCGCGAAATCCGGAATCAAGGTTTTGGATTTCGGCCTCGCCAAATCGGGACAGGATGAAACGGTCACCCGCAGCGAGATGCTGATGGGTACTCCGGCTTACATGTCGCCGGAGCAACGGAAAGGTAAACCGGCCGATGCCCGGTCGGACATTTATTCGTTCGGCTGCCTGCTCTACGAGATGCTGACCGGCATACAAATTGGCTCTCGGCCGGGACGCGTCCCGTCACGGAAACTGGAACGAATTGTACGCCGCTGTCTCGAAGAAGACCCGGGCGAACGGTGGCAATCGGCCGCCGAGCTGCAGCGACAACTGGCAGCAGTGACCCTGCCGAGGCGCACGACGCGCATGGCTGCTGGTGCGGCAGCGATCCTGGCATTGTGTGCCGCCGGGTATCTCTACTTACACCGCGCGCGGAAACTCACCGCGAAGGACACGATTATCCTGGCAGATTTCGAGAATAAGACAGGCGATCCGGTTTTTGACCACACTCTTCGCCAAGGCTTGGCGGTGCAACTGGAACAGTCACCATTCCTCAGTCTCGTGTCAGACCAGCAGACCCAGCAGGTACTGCGTCTGATGAGCCGGCCTCCCGAGGCGCGACTCACTCCGGAGGTCGCGCGCGAGGTCTGTGAGCGAACCGGCAGCGCTGCGGTTCTGGAAGGCTCGATCGCAACCCTCGGTAGCCAATACGTGCTGTGGTTGCGCGCCCGGAACTGCGAGACAGGAGACGTCCTCGCTCAGGAGCAGGAGCAGGCAGGAAGGAAAGAGGAGGTCCTGAAGGCGCTGAGCCGAATTGCAGTTCAAATCAGGACGCGCCTGGGCGAGTCGCTGGCCACTGTCCACGAGCACTCGACGCCGCTGGAGCAGGCAACTACGCCGTCTCTCGAAGCTCTTAAGGCGTACAGCGCGGGCAGAATCGCCATTTTCGCGCACGGTGGTCCGGCCTCGATCGCGCATTTTCAGCAGGCCCTCGCCATCGATCCGCAATTCGCGATGGCGCATGCCCAACTCGGCTTCGTGTTGTGGAACATGGGCCAAACCGATATGGGAGCCGAGCAAGTGCGTATAGCCTATGGACTTCGCGATCGCGTTAGTGATCGGGAGAGGCGGTACATCGTTATGCTCTACGACCGCGAGGTAACTGGAAACCTGCAGAAGGAGTTGCAGACGCTCGAAGCGTGGGTGCAGACGTATCCTCG
>JAFAUR010001054.1 GCA_019243205.1 Acidobacteriaceae bacterium
CGAGAGCTTAATCATTCCCCATTTGTTGTGGTTCGCCAAATGAAGCGTCTTCGCCTCCTCGGCATCCATGCACTGGGCCTGCTGTGTAAAGCGGAACGCAAATGGGATCGAGTCCATTTCCCGCAAAATGTCCGCGTAGCTCGCGTCCGGAAATCCGTCTATCGCAATTACACGAATGCGCGTGTTGTCCAGCATTGATTCGGCGCCGGCAACAAAATCCCCTGGTGAGAGGTACTGATTCAAAAAGATTGTTTGATACGGCATGGCGAAGGGGAAATCCTCACCCCTCGCGCAGTACCGAATATATCGGCACAGGTCATCATGCAGGGCCCGCTTGTTTGGTTGGAATCCGAGGCGACGCACACGGGTGTGGTTCTCTCGAAGTAAATTCGTTTTCAGCGCGTATTGGATTTGGCTCAACCTGTTCTGAAAATGGGCAAGCTCGCGCTCCATACTTCCCGTGGTTGCGCCGTCGGACTCAAAGAACCATTCCCGGGCCTTTTTGCCCGACCCTTGCGGCACCTGATAGGCCACGCACAAGTAATACGAGCTCTGGTAATTGGCAGCGGCACCTGTTGCCGTGAACTGCAACCGCCGCTCTTCATCGATTAATGCGAAACGGGATCTGGCCACGGCCGCTCCGGACTGTACTCCTGGTATTCCGCCCGGATCTGATCTGCCTGCAAGGTCCAACCCGTTCCGAGACTGAGTTGTCGAGCCAGGTGCGCCGTAATCGACCAGGAATGATGAATAGTAAGCGCATCCATGTCGGGACCCCGCACCTCCCAGGCAGCGAGAAAGCTCCCGTTCGACAACAACAAGATCCCGTCATCAATGAGTGCGTAGTAATCGAGTAAATCGGTTAAACCCTTCGCCTTTCGCTTTGAGGCGTTCTCGTACTGCTCATAATTTGCACTCCGCGAAGATTTGCTATCGCTATCACCCGCGATACGGAGCAACAGTCCAGCTGGTTCGATATCTGCGTCGCGGCAGTGCGGCGGTCGTGATTGTGCGGTTATCTGATAACTCACAACTGGCCATAGCCGAATGGATGTTGAAGCTCGAAGCCTGCGAGCAGCTGAAGATTGAAGCCAAGCCACGCATTTCGGTGAACACTCTTATCGATGTGTGCAACTTCATCCGAACCCTGGACTCAGCGGTAAACGACAACCCACAGAGTTGTGCAGAATCCGCAAGAGGAGGTCGGGATGCACAAGAAGGAGAATCCGGTGACACGGCAGCGCAACCTTCATTTCGAAGACGACGAGCTTTGGACCAGGCTGCCCGAATCGGCCCGGGAGCGCTGTCGAAGTCTCTGGAAGGAACTACTGGCGAGCGTTCTGAAGAAGGATGAACGGAGGCAGCATGAGCGAGAAGATTAGGGGTGAGCATCTGCAGCGTTCAGCCTATGTGTACCTCCGCCAATCGACGCCGTATCAAGTTCGCAATCACATCGAAGGTAAAGAACGGCAGTACGCGTTGGCAGAGCGAGCCAAGCAACTTGGCTTTTCGAAGGTGATTGTCATTGATGAGGACCTCGGCCGGTCCGGGAGTGTCAGCCAGGAAAGGATTGGTTTCGGTCGTTTGCTGCCTTCGGTGTGCCAGGGCCTGGCAGGCGCAGTCTTCGCGTTGGAGGCTTCGCGACTGGCCCGCAATAATCGAGACTGGCATCATCTGGTTGACCTTTGTGCGCTGGCGGAAACTCTGCTCATCGACACCGATGGAATCTATGATCCGCGCTTACTGAAGGATCGATTGCTGCTTGGCTTAAAGGGTTCAATGGCGGAGTTCGAGCTCAGACTGTTACGGCAACGCGCTCGCGCGGCCTTCGAGCAAAAAGTGAGTCGCGGCTTTACGCTGTGGGAAGTCCCAATCGGGTTCATTCGTACCGACGAGGGTCGCATCGAAAAGACGCCAGATCGCCAGGTGCAGCAGGCAATCGCCACTGTCTTCCAGAAGTTTGATCAACTCGGAAGCGCGCGGCAAGCAACCATCTGGTTTCGTGAAGAGCAGATCCCGTTGCCACACGTCAAAGGAGGCACAGCGGGTAAGGAGGTCTTCTGGGCTCTACCGAGCAGCGGGAGAATCCTTCAGATCCTGAGAAATCCTTCCTACGGGGGCGCTTTTGCATACGGCAAGACGGCGCCGCGAACCGTGATCGAAGATGGACGAGCCCGACATCAATCACGATATCGAAAGCCGCAAAATGAGTGGAAAGTCTTGCTTATCGACCATCATCCGGGGTACATCAGTTGGGAGGAGTATTTGGAGAATCAGCGACGGCTGGAGGCGAACGTGGCGTGGGGCGATGGAGAAAGTAGCGGTGCTGCCAAGTCCGGCACAGCCATGCTCTCAGGCTTGTTGCGTTGCGGCCGTTGTGGTCGAAAACTCCAGGTCGTCTATAGCGGAAACGGTGGTCGTGTACCGCGATATAGCTGCCGCGGAGATCGAAGGGACCGCGGCTTCAGCCCGTGCTTAAGCATCGG
>JAFAUR010001081.1 GCA_019243205.1 Acidobacteriaceae bacterium
CGGCCGGGTTGTATATGGCGGAGGCGGGATCCAGCCTGATGTCGAGGTTGGTCCGCTGGCGCTGACTAGGCTTGGGCAAGTGCTGGAGGCAAGCGGCGCGTTCACAGCGTTTGCAACGGAATACCTGGCCTCCCATTCGCCGCTACCCGCCACATTTCGAGTGACGCCGGATATTATCGACGAATTCAAAGTTTTTCTCTCTGGGCGGCAGATCCAACCTGGCGTTTCCGAGTGGAGTGCGGAGCGGAACTGGGTCAGCCATCGACTGGAGGAGGAGATTGTGATGCAGTCGGAAGGAGTCGCCAAAGGCGATGAGGTTGAGGCGAAGTACGACCCGCAAGTTCAAGCGGCGATCAAAGCGATGTATTCGAAATCGCTGCTGGCGAGCGTCAGCGGACGGCAGTAGCGGAACGGACCTCAGGCTGCGGCGCTTTACGATAATCGCCGCGGCTGAAATATTTCTCGAGCCAGAGGTACAGGCAGATGAACAGGTAGCGGCTACCCATTTCCTTGATCTTTAACTTGGGCGTACCGGTCCTGCGGTTGCGCCAAGTGATGGGAATGACCGTCCATGTATAGCCGCGCACGATCGTTTTCAGCGGAATTTCGACGGTGAGATTGAAGTGCGGCGAGAGCAGCGGGCGGCAACCTTCGATGACGGTACGTCGATAAGCCTTGAACGCGTTTGTGGTGTCGTTCAAGCGGACGTTGAACATGAGGCGGATGAACAGATTGGCCAGACGGTTGACTTTCAGCTTCAGCCAGGGATAATCAATCACGCCGCCGCCCTTGATGAAGCGCGAGCCGAACACGGCATCCCAGCCTTGGTTCAGGAGCTGCCAGTAGCGAACCACGTCCCGGCAATCGTCGGATTCATCGGCCATCATGATGACGGCCGCATCGCCACTGATCGAGTTCAGACCGAAGATAATCGCGCGACCGAATCCGTTCAGACCGTCGTTCTTCACCGGCCGGAGCGTCGGGACACGCGGCTTGACGGATTCGAGCACGGCCCAAGTGGAATCTGTGCTTCCGTCGTCCACCACGATGATCTCGTGCGGCACATCGTGAATTCTCAGTTCGACATATAAATGTTCAACGGTGGAAGCGATGCACCCCTCTTCATCGCGCGCCGGGATGACGATGCTGAGAAGCTTCAGCGGCTCATTGAGGACCGGTGGCGATGAGGAGATCATACGGCTTGGGAACGTGTAAGCCAGTCCGGATTGGCTTCGGCGTGAGCTGCGATATCGTCCAGGATCGAAGAGAGCGTGCGTTGCGGTTTCCACCCGAATCGCTCCGATACCCGGCCGTTGTCCATAATCACCCACGGTATGTCAAACGGCCTGGGCCTGAAATCAGGCTCGGGCTGATGCCGTCCGAAGCGGGCATCGCACCATTCTGTGAGCTGGGCGAGAGACATCGAATTGGCAGCGCCGCCGCCGATGTTGTAGATAGGATCGGGTTCGGGATCTCCCTTCATCTGCATCAACAGGAGATCCCCAAGATCCTCGGGATGAAAGGCATCACGAACCTGATGGCCGAGGCCGCCGAAACCGATATACCGAAGCGGACGGCGGGCAGCGTGAGCATGCAGCCAATAGGAAAAGATGCCTTGTTCGGCGGTGCCAAACTGCCCCGCGCCCGCCAGTACGCCGCAGCGATTGACCCAGACGGGAAAGCCAAATGTCTGGCCGTATTCGACGGCCATTGTCTCGGAAGCAAGCTTGGTGGCGCCGTAGAGAGAAATCGGCGGCCGCGTGGGGAACGTTTCGCTGATGCCGGCAGGGCTTACGCCGGCGACCTTGTCCTTGACGCTGCAATCGAGCACGAAGCCGTTACCGGCGCTTCGCATCGGGAGCGCTGCCAGATCCCGAATGGAATAGACGCGGCTGGTGCTCAACATTAAGAAACCCGCTTTGTGAACCCTGCAGTACTCGAGCATGTTCAGAGTTCCGAGCAGGTTATGTTCACTGACCTGCCGGACACTCGAGCGCCCATCGATGCCGGCCAGAACGCTTGGGTTCGCGGCGGCGTCGACCACCCAGTCGCACTCGGGGAGGGCTTCCACATCGCTGGGTTGCCGGATATCGCCATGAAAAAAGCGGATTCCTTGCGACGCCAGCTTCGCACGATTCGATTCTGAGCCCGGCCGAACGAGATTGTCTATTCCGACAATCGAAACTTCCGGGAGACGTTCCTGAATGCTCGCGGCAAGGCGGCTGCCCACAAAGCCGCAAATGCCGGTGATCAGAATCTTCATGCTCAGCGGCTTTCGACCGCGACGGGCTTACCGGGCAATCTCGCATGCCAGGATTCGACGATCTCTTCAAACACAGCACGCAGCGGCCGCCGGATCCTCCAGTTCGGGAAGTGCTGGTGAATCTTGCTAAGGTCGCTGTAGTAGCAAATGTGATCGCCGATACGGTTCTCGTCCAGGTATACGAACTTCTGCGGCTTACCCGTGAGCTCCTCAACGGTGGCGAAAGCTTCGAGGATGGAACAGGAGTTTTCTTTCCCGCCGCCCAGGTTGTAGACTTCGCCGCATTTCGGCGAATCGCAAAACGCTAAAATCAGGTTTGCGACGTCATCGGAATGGATGTTGTCGCGAACCTGTTTCCCCTTGTAGCCGAAGACTTTGTACTCGCGTTCTTCGATGTTGCAGCGGACCAGATAGCTCAAGAATCCGTGTAATTCGACGCCTGAATGATTTGGTCCCGTCAGACAGCCCCCACGCAAACAGCAGGTCGGCATGCCGAAGTAGCGTCCGTACTCCTGAACCATCACATCGGCGGCAACTTTCGATGCGCCGAAGATCGAGTGCTTCGATTGATCGATCGAGAAGCTTTCGGGAATGCCCTCGGAATACCGGGGATCCGCGTAATCCCAGCGCGTTGGCAATTCGCGCAGCGGGATGGTGTTGGGAAGATCGCCGTAGACCTTATTGGTCGACATGTGCACGAAGGGGGCTTCGGGACAGGCCCGGCGCGCGGCTTCCAGCATGTTTAGCGTCCCGACGGCGTTTGTATCGAAGTCATCGAAAGGAATGGCGGCAGCGCGATCATGAGATGGCTGCGCGGCGGTGTGAACGATTACCTGCGGGTTTATATCGGCCACGAGGCGGAGCAAGCCGTCCCGATTCCGGATATCGACATCGAAGTGCGTGTAATCCGGCAAAGCAGAGGTCAACCGGTCGAGAGACCAGCGGGTATCGCCTTCCGGTCCGAAAAATACCGCGCGCTGATTATTGTCGATACCAAATACCTGATATCCGCTGCTGCCAAGCCGTCGACTTACTTCCGAGCCGATCAAACCGCACGAACCCGTAATTAATGCTTTTTTCTTCACCTGAATACCAATCCAAATGGCGATTGCGAACGCCGCTTCTCACTATTGTCTTTTCTTTGCTTGCGATCTGGCTATGGTTTAACGCTTATTCCACCGTCATCGCAATTGTCCAGTACTACAACCCACTTCCGGAATGGGATTACTGGCGCATTCCCCTGAACCTCCAAAGTTATCAGGCGTGGGATTTTCGGGTGCTCTGGAAACAGCATAACGAACACCGTATTGTTTTCCCGGAGCTTTTCTTCGCGGCAGACACGCTCTTTTGGCACGGTCACGAATACCTGCCGCTGCTTGCCAGCGTCCTGACATGGGCGGGTACGTGGATTGTGTTTTTCTGGGCGGTGATCAGCGACGAGAGAATATCGCGACCGATTCGGATGGGAGCATTCCTGCTGTCGGGGATCATGATGTTCTGGCCCGGGTCCGCCGCCGTCCTGGGAGCGCCGTTCCTGCTGCAGTGGCCCTTGCTGCAATTCGCAGTCGTGTGCGCTTTTGCCTTTCTAAGCCGTACGAATGAGGCGCGCGGCAATCGCTATCTTGCGGCATCGATCGCGTCCGGGATTGTTGCCACATACTCATCGGGCAACGGCATGTTTATCTGGCCGCTGCTCATTGCGTGCGGAGTCGTGCTGCGATTGAGCAAACGGCGCCTGGCGGCACTGGTACTTTCCGCCGTCGCGAGTGTTGGATTGTACTTCGTCGGGTATCAGTTCTCACACGATTTAAACGTTCGAGCGATTTTGCTCCATCCCATCTACACGCTGGGTTTTCTGTCTGCGTACTTGGGGATGCCGTTCGCAGAGATGCACACGCGCGGGTATCGCATCTGGATCGGGGGAGCGGCGCTGGTCCTTGTGCTTTCGTTTGCCTTCTGGGCAGTGCGCGGAAACCGCATCCGGACGCGACCCGCAGTTGTGCTGTTCGGCTACTACGCATTTACGGTTCTCACTTGCCTTGTTACCGCCGGCGGCCGAATGAATCCGGACGATCGGACTTTCACTTCCGCAAAAGCCGCGAGATATGCCACCATGCCGATTGCTGCGTGGGCGGCGTTTATCTTTCTGACGGTTTGGGTGGCCTCGCGATCGCGTTTTCCACGCCGGGCGGTGACGGTCGAGGTCGCGATCGGCGTTTTGATGCTGATCGGATTCTCCAAGCTTGGCGGATGGATGAAGGCGAGGGGGGGAGAATTCGCCGACCAGCAATTCGCCGCACTGAGTGTGGAAGACGGCCTGCGAGATCGAAACCTGCTGCGACGGCTCTATATCGATCCAGTGGCGGTGTCCAATTTGCTGCCGGTCCTCGAGAAGGATCAACTCACGATTTATCACAAAGGCCGTCCCGGGTGGCTCGGGAAATCGATCGACGAATATGCTCCGGTGTCTGACGAGAAAGTGAATGGGGCGATTGCGCTAACACTTCCGGTGCCGACGGGATTTGAGGTTGTCGGGTGGGTAGATGACACGCAACTCCGGGCACCGTACCGATGGGTGGTGCTGGCTGACGATGAGAAAAGGATCGTTGGCTTCGGTGAGAGATTTCCGTCGGGAACGCCGGGAGATCTGCAAGCGATGAAGGTGCCCTTTTCTCTCACGTGGGCGGGCTTCGTCGAAACCCGAAGAAAGGATTCGCACATCTCGGCGTACGTGGTGGATCCGAGACGCAGAAGGTTATTGCCGATTCCGGGCTCGGTGGAAGCGCCACTGATGGAAGCGGGGGAGGCTGCGGATCAGGGTGCGCCCATTGCCGATTTCCATTGGAGCGGCGACCAGTACTGGACTCCGCACACGGCGCGGAAAGGCATCGATTTTGGTCCTGCGCCGAACGCGCCTGCCTACACGAGCTGGAGCGGCGCAGATTCATTCACGTCGAAGGCAGTGTCGAGCGATTTCCCAGCCCCGGCAAGCGGGTGCCTGATTCTGCCCGTGCTGCATGGACCGATCGTCGAAGGACTTTCAGTCGACTTGGAGGATGCGAAGACGGGTGCGATCGTGGCATCCGCTCCGATGCAGGACTACGACATGATCTGGGAATTCTGGCGCGTGAAGGTTCCGTCGGTGAACCGGGATTTGCGGATTGTGGTGAGAGATGAAGGGCGTGGTTGGGGTGAATGGGTGGGAGCGGCGACGCCGAGTGCTTGCCGATAGTGGTGCTACGTTCAGTTGACGGAGGTCCGTGCGGAGTTCGAGCTGTCTGGGGCTTCTCAAAGTCGGGTTGGCTGTCGTAGCAGCGCGCCAAGCCACTTTCAAAGTCATCACAGGTAGAGGCGGTCATGAGGTGACAACAAAAGCGCTCAGAACTGACGACATCGCAGAGCACCAAGGGATTATCAGTCCTGCTAATAGGGTTTCTCTGTGTTGCTCACGAACTATCAGCACTTGTCTTTCCTTGCACTTAGCTACTCGTGTGAGTGATGCTGATAAGCCCTGCTAAACGCAGACTGGGCATGGTGGTCTCTCGGCCCACTGTGACGCACGGCTGATTGCAACTACTGACCCAGAAATTGTCATCGGAAGTCGCGACCCGACGAAGCCGAGTCACGTCTTGTCCCATTCGTCGCTGCACCGGTAGGCGTGATAAACCCCGAGTTTGTGACTTTAGAGCGCTGGTACTACAAACAAGATGAGCTGGACTCAGACGGAGCAGCGTAAGCTTGCATCTCCATCCGAATTG
>JAFAUR010001098.1 GCA_019243205.1 Acidobacteriaceae bacterium
GACTTACTGGAAACTGAAGTCTACCCGGTGATGGAGGACGGCGAGGCTGCAACGGCAGCAAACAAGGTATTTGGAAAATAGGCGTCAGATTTTCCACTCCCTTTTTATTGACCTGAGATGACGACTCCGTGACGGCGGTCATCCGGCACTTGCAACCTCATCGGACAGCACCGAATGCAGAATCAACTCTTGGCCATAACAACTTCAATGGTGGTCGTAGCTGATGACTCGGACTAGCTTCCAACTTCCTGTGTCCTTGCTCCAGATGTTTGTAAATCGCGCTGTTGCGTCCAGATGTTCTGATCCGTCCTTGTTGCGAGAGTAGAAGCGGTGCGTGCCCGCTTCCACTGCGCCAACCCCCGGGACAGCGTTAACTATCACCGAACTCTGCTCCAACTCTCGCCGCAGTTGGATTCCTTCCGCGCACCGGTTTCGAACTGCAGCCACATTTTCTCCGTAGTCTGTTTTGCCCGTGCGGTCATGATAGAACTCCAGATCCTTGCTGAGAAACTCTGAATATCGTCCGACATCGCAGGCGGTGAAAGCGTCGTAGAGGCCTCGATCCGCCGCCGTAATCTCCTCGACGAGCATTGGCGTCGGCATCAATCCAGGCGCGGGCTTCAGACTGATTGTTGCCTTGATGCGTTCGCCTACTGCTGTACCAACAAATCTTCCGCCGCTGAGAGTCAGCACAAAGCTCAACCCGCCGGCGACATCTAAATGAAAAGAGGCGCGGTGGCCATCGAACGCCGCGTTGGTGAATGCAGTCTGTTGATCGATGGTTCGGCCAATACTGCCACTAAAAACTGAGCCCTGCCGCCTCAAGATTAGAACGGCTGTATCATGGCTGAGTTTCCCATCGGGAGTCGCAGCTACGAAATCGCCAAACCACGTTCCTAAGGGCGCGGTTTCTTGTACAGGGTTATCCGATCGCGCATGCAACGCCGGCTCAGATAAAAACAGCAAGCAACAAGATATAGCGAGGATTCTGGCCATCTCCTGCCGTTCATACGAACTTGATCGCTGATCAGTTCAATCGATTTTCTTTGCCACGCATTCTGATTTTCTGGGGAGCGGGTTACTTACCAGCACGAACGAGGATAGAACCGCATCCGCCACACCGGGCGCAATCTATAATCGGGACGGGTGATTCCGGCGGGCCGCCCCGCTGTTCAGAAAGACTGGAATGCCGAGCCGCACGCCCGAAGAATTGAAGGAGCTTGCCGAACTGACGAGAAATCTCTCGTCAATGGGTCGCGATCTCGCCGAACAAAGCCGTGCCGCCATACGAGCCACACGGGAGAAGATTGAGCGCTCTCGAGAGATGCTGCGCGCCACCAATCCGGGATTGCTCCTGCCCGGAGGTTCTGATCCGGCCAATGAGCCGGCGGAAGGAGGCAACGCGCGCCACGGTGCTGTTCCCGCTGATGTCATCGTGATCGGTGGGTCCGCCGGAAGCTCGGTTCCTCTCCGTCGGATTCTGAGCGGTCTGCCCGAAGCATTTCCAGCAGCGATCTTAATCGTGCAGCACAGTTCACCCATAGGCTGGACGGCTCAATCCACGGCCGATTTGCTGGCGTCACGCACCGCTTTGCCGGTCTCCGTCGCCGTCGACCTGCAACCGTTCGAGCTCGGTCGAATCTACGTCTGCCCACCGAACTACCATTTGTCGCTCGAAAACTCCATAATGAGGTTGGAAGAGAGCCCGGTCGAAAACCACACGAGGCCCAGCATCGATGTGTTGTTCCGGTCAGCCGCGGCCAGTTTCGCTCGCAGAGTCGTCGCGGTTCTTCTGAGCGGAACGCTTACGGACGGCACCGCCGGACTCTGGCAAATCAAAAGGCGCGGAGGCATTGCGATCGTTCAGGATCCGGCCGAAGCCGAGTTCCCCAACATGCCGAGGAACGCCCTGGAGAATGTGACGGTGGATTACGTACTCCCTGCCAAACAGATCGGAGAGACACTGATCGAAGTCTCTGTGAGTCGGCGGCATGGGCGTGAGTCCGCGCGAAGACCCTCGATCCTGATTGTTGAGGACGAAGCACTCGGAGCGCAAAATCTCCGGGAGCGGCTCGAAGAGCTCTCCTATGAAGTCTGCGGCTCGGTCACCTCGGGCGAGAAAGGCATCCTCGTCGCTGCCGAGGCGAGCCCCGATCTGATCCTGATGGATATTCGGCTCGCGGGAAAAATGGATGGGATCGAAGCCGCAAGGCAAATCTGGGAACGCCTCCAGATCCCGGTCGTCTTCGTAACCGCGCACGCCGACCTTCAAACGCTTGCCGGCGTGAAAAACACCGCGAATTACGGCTATCTCGTCAAACCGTTTCAAACATCATCGGTTCGCGCGGCCGTCGAGCTGGCTCTCGACCGCCGCGAAAAAGAATTGCGCCTCTTTCACGGAGCGGCGCGGCCGGCAATCAAACGGTGAACGCCCGCCGCGTTAATTTATTCTGCTAACGCGAATGGGATGCGGGAAACCGCAGCTCGATGCACGCGCCGCGCCCACTTGCGCAGGTGACTGCGCCTTGCAGTTGGCCGGCCAGCAGATGCACGATTCTTAACCCTAGCGAATGGGATTTCCTGAAGTCGAATCCCGGCGGAAGTCCGATTCCGGTATCTTGAACCGTCAATCGGATCTGCCCGTTCTCGCGCGAGAGCCGGACCCTTAGGGTTCCGCGGACGCCTTCCGGAAACCCGTGCTTGCACGCGTTCGAAACCAGCTCATTCAGCACAAGCCCGCATGGCACCGCCCGCTCCAGATCCACCCCCACACTGTCGCCTTCCACCGCCGCCACGACGCGATCATTCACGCGGTACAGATCGACAAGTCGCGCCACAAGACGGCCCGCATAAGAAGTAAGATCGACTGCCGAAAAGGACCCGGATTGGTACAGAAGTTCATGGATGTGGGCGATCGACATCACCCGGTTGCATGCCTCCTGCAGCTTTTGAAAGCTTGAATAGTCTTCGGTGCGGCGAGCCTGCATCTCCAACATGCTATTGACCACGTGAAGATTGTTCTTTACACGATGATGGACCTCTTGGAGCAGGGCATCTCGCTCGGCTACCTGAATTTCCAGTTCTGCTGTTCGACTGGCAACCTCCTGTTCCAGGCGTACACGCGCGGTCCTCTGTTGGTGGATATCGGTCGCGGCTCCGTACATCCGGAAGAGTCGGCCCCGCTCGTCATGAAACGGTTCCGCGCGGATCAGGAACCAGCGGTACTCACCGTCATGGCGGCGGATGCGCTGCTCCGGTTGCACCGTTATCCCCTGTTCGATCGCTTCCCTGTACCGCCGCGCGGAGGACTCGCGGTCCTCTGGGTGAATTACTTCAGTCCAACCCCAAGTGGCAGTCTGATTGAACGTCTGGCCGGTGTATTCCAGCCACCGGTCGTTGTACCAGTGCGTTGCCCCGTCCGGAGTGCTGTACCACAGCAGATCGGGGACGATATTGGCGACGGCGCTTAGGTTCTGCTCGCTTTCCCGCAGAGCTGTTTCCGCGCGCCGGCGCTCCTCCGCGTCGGTATGACGGACGATGATGATTGCGGCAGTCTGAGTCACCAGCTCCGCGAATTCCAAGTCGCGCGGGCTGGCTTCGCGCGGCTGTCGCGAATAGATTGCGAACGTGCCGACGAATCTCCCGGCCACCGTGTGTACCGGAAAACTCCAGCAGCCGCGATAATCGGACTTCTCCGCCATTCCGAGCCAAGGCGCCCAGCGCGGCTCTTTGGTCACGTCGACGGTGATGACTGGCCGGTCCGTATGTGCCGCCAGCCCGCAGGCGAGAGACTCCGGACCGATCTTAAATCCGTTAACGGCCTCCGCATAGGCGGCGGACATTCCGACAACGTGGTGCAGCGTTTTGCCTTCGCTGTCGGCGATGTAGAAAGCCGCCCGCGTATCCCCGCCGAGACGCTCGGTCGCCGTGCGCACCAGCGGTCCAAGCGATGTCTCCAGCGGCGCCCCTGTAAGGGCAGCCTCCAGCGCCTCGCGCTGCCTGGCCAGCCAGGTCTCACGTTCTCGTAACGCCTGTTCGACCCGCTTCCGGTCGGAGACGTCAACACAGAACTGCGCGACCGTCCCGTCGCCGAGATCGCGGCCGGTGAAAAGAAACCATCGACGTGAGCCGTCGGCAAGAATGTATTCTTTCTCGTACGGGCCAATCTGCCCGGTGCGAGCGAGTTTTTGCCACTGCTCCTCGCTGATTGCCACCCACTCGCGAGGAGTCAGTGTGCGCCAGGTGAACTCGCCATGCTCAATCTCTGCGCGCGTATACCCCGTCAGCTGAAAGAAGACATTATTAGCGTCAAGCAGCCTGCCATTGTGATCGAAGAAGAGCACCGCAACTGCATCGGTCTCCAGCACCCGGCGCAGGCGTTCTTCGCTTGCGCGTTGTGCGTTCTGCGCTGCATTTCGAGCCGTCAAGTCTGCCGTGACAGCGAACAGCGTGTCTGGATCCGCCTGCTCGTTTCGCAGCAACGTGACCGTACTGTTTACCCAAACCGGTGTGCCATCCGGCCGCACACACTGCTTGTCGAGGCTAGCCGTCATACCCGTTTCGATCACACGGCCAAGAGCCTCGGTGCTTCGGCACAGATCTTCTGGTCTCGTGACATCCGCAATCGAGAGCGTTAGCAACTCGTCGCGCGACCGCCCGAGAATGCGGCAGAGCTCGTCGTTCACTTTGATAAACCGACCCTCGAGGGACAGCTCCGAGAGGCCGGCACCGGCCTGCACGAAAATCGCCGCCATCCGGTTTTCGGATGTATCCAGGGCTTTGCGCAGTGCTGCCTGTCCTTCTTCCGCGTTCTGAAGAGCCCACATCGCTCGCTGGAGCTGTTGTTTCGGGTTGACGGCATCGGCGTCGGCATCATTCAGCAACAGGCGTGCGAGTTCCGGCTGCGCCTCCATCAGGAGCCCCATGTCCTGCTCCCACGTGAGTTCGGGATGGGTTTCAGTCCAGTGGTGTGCTGCGCGAATGAAGGCCAGCAGAGCCGCCGCGTACTCGAACGCGCGGTCGCCCATACAGCGCCGGGCAGCAAGACGTGCCCGTTCGGATCGAACAGGATCGAGAAAAAGAACTGTCAACGCGTCGAGCAGATCCACTTCCAGCGGAGTTTCCGGAAGAGGTACGCGGCACGCTGCCGGATCGCTCTCCAGTCGTGCGAGCGCGCCATCGAGCTCCGCTGCGCTCGCGATCGGATGTCGCAGTAGCGTAAGTACCTGCTGCAACGTATGGGGCACAACTGAATCGTCGCCAGCCGGTCGTCCCAATCCCGCAAGGAACCCGACATGGCGAACTATGCAATAGCGTACTTTGCAGAATCGGGAGAGATGGACAAACAGGCGTTCCTTGAAGAGCGATGGCAGCGGGTTGTCAAGATATGCGCTTTTCGCAAAACACCATAACTGCTCGATGAGGCCGGGAGCGGCAGCGGCTGTGCAGAAAAAATTCGGCAGCACACCGAACCTGCCGGCGACCTCGCGCTCGAAAGTGTTGGGGTAGCCATTCGCGTTCGCGGTCGTTTCGCTCATCGGCCCTCCTGTGAAGCACCTCACCGAAGTCTGTCGATTCCGTTCACCGCGGGATCTCCGGCAGGCTGATATGGCTATGAATATGATCTCGCAAGAGCAGCCGGTTGGGTCCTTAACGCCGGCTCTCGGCGACAGTGAGGGCCACGATTTCGCAAACAGCCACGCACTCGATCACTGCGTTCACGCCCCACACCATCCCGCCGAGTATGAAGCAGCTAAAAAACTGGACTGTATGGCGCGTCGCCCCGTAAACCCGTAGGCAAAGCGATTTATAATGTCGCACAGTTGTATTTCCTGTGGGCGTGAATACCCGAGCAGTTTACGAATTCGGTCCATTCCGCCTGGAACCTGACGAACGATTCCTTCTGCGAGACCGCAAGCCGGCTTCGCTTACACCGAAAGCCTTCGATTTACTCGTTCTTTTAGTGCGGAATCAAGGCCGGCTTGTGACAAAGGACCAGATCATGCAAGCGATTTGGCCCGGCAGCTTTGTCGAGGAAGCCAACATAACTGTCTTGATCTCGACCCTTCGCAAAGTTCTGGGCGAGACCGAGGCAAACGATCCGTATATCAAAACGGTGCCGAAGAAGGGGTACCGATTTACCGCGTCCGTGAAAATTGCGGAGCAGGCACATTCTGACCCGATCCCCCATGCTCCGGTGCCCAATGAGGCGCCGAAGGATACGATAGCGGTCGAGCCCCCACACATCCAGCGTGAAGACGCGAAGCCGGTCGTCATTCCTCCTGTCGCGCTCCTGCCTTCACGGTCACGAAAACGAATCACTATTCTTGCTGTTCTGGTCGCTGTTATTCTTCTTGCGGCACTAACCTACTTTGCATACCGAAGCTCGAGTGCCCCACGAACCCTGGCCGTTCTTCCGCTACAGAATCTCAGGCACGATCCAGACAGCGAATTTCTAGGTTTCTCACTAGCGGACGCCGTCATCAGTAAACTCGGTCTCCTTAGTTCGGTCACAGTGCGGCCCTCTTCGGCCATACAGAAGTACACAAATCGCGACCTTGACATCAAACGGGTCGCTACCGACTTGAACGTAAACACTCTTCTTACCGGAAATTTTATTCGCGAAGGAGACCGTCTTCGGATTACTTACCAGTTGGTCGATGTACCCGGTAATAAGATCCTTTCTAAAGATGTCATCGACCTCAAATACGAAGAGCTACTGACAGTCCACGACAACGTTTCTCAACAGATCATCAAGGCGCTACAGTTGAATCTCACGCGCTCGGAAGCGGAACGAATTAGGCCCGATGCACCGGTAGATCCGATGGCTTACGAGTATTACTTGCGCGGCATTGACCTTATGTCGAAGCATAACTTCCCCCTCGCCGTCAAAATGCTCGAAAAGTCAACCGAAATCGATCCTAAGTATCCGCTGGCTTGGGCTTACCTCGGGCAATCGTATACGTCCGACGCGACCTTCACTTTGGGCGGCCGCGAATCGTATGCCAGGGCACATGCCGCTTACGAGCGAGCGCTTGCGCTGAAGCCAAAGCAATTGGAAGCAGAGATGTTTCTCGCTAACTTGCTGATTGACACGGGCAAAGTCGAAGCAGCCGTGCCGCTGCTGAGGGATGCTATCGCCAGGAATGTGAAGAATGCGGCCGTTCGTTGGGAGCTGGGATATGCGTACCGGTTTGCGGGCATGTTAAACCAGTCAATCGCCGAGTGCGAGCGCGCCCGCCAGATCGACCCGTCCTTCAGGTCCAACGGGTCCGTGCTGAACACGTATTTATATGTTGGACGATACGAAGATTTCCTTGAGAGCTTGCCCGACGTGAACGAATCCGGCTTCTTTCGTTTCTATCGCGGATTTGGCGAGTATCATCAAGGCAAACTCGCCAACGCAGCCGAAGATTTTAACCGCGCATACCAGGAGGACCCCACCTTGTACACAGGAATCGGAAAGGCTTTTGCGTGCGCCATTGCTCAGAAGAATCCGGAAGGATTGCAGATACTACACGAGCTCGAAGCTAAGATCGAGAAACGCGGAGTGGGCGATCCGGAGGCGTCTTACAAGATCGCTCAAGCTTACGCTGTCCTCGGCGACAGGTCGTCTGCCTTACGGGCATTTCGCTTCAGTATCGATTCCGGATTCTTTCCCTATCCATACTTTGCGAGAGATCCGCTCATCGACAGCCTTCGTAATCTGCCGGAATTCCCCCGCCTGCTCGACGCTGCCCGCCAGCGGCATCTGGCATTTCAGAAGAAGTTCTTTTGATACATGCACTTATTCGCTCTTAGAAGATTTTTATAAAACTTTAAAGGCGCGCAAAGGATTCGTCGGGCCAAAGCTCCCTAGACTGGCGAAACAACCGATCCAGCTCACAGCTTCTGTAGCGGTGGCTGGGAGGGTTGGAATACGCAACTTAGTTCTAAGGAGAACATGAACATGAAGTGTTTTACGAATTTGCCGCGGCGGATGACTCTAGTTGCCGGCTTTTCGGTCCCGGCAGTCCTCTGCGGATTGCTGGTTCTGCCCGCGACTGTAGCGGCGCAGAATCAGGTAGACGAAGTGACTTTCAAACTCGTCCCCAATCCGAAATTTCTCGATTGCCTGCGCCAGTCGCCCTGGGAGGAGCCAAGGGCGACCGTGACCGTCACTCGGGGGAACCTGAATGACACTCTGCTTTTGGATGTGGACGGTATCAAACCCGGTTTGGCGTTCGACCTGTTCACGGTACAACGGAGTTCGCTGCTAGCAGACGGTTCAGCCGATCCGAATTTCAAAAATTTCGGGCTTGCCTGGTATCAGACCGACGTACAAATCGGGAAGTATTCCGACGACGGGCATGTGCGGATCAAAACCATTTTGCTAGACCAGATTTTCGGATTCGATCCGGACGTGGCTTTAGCGCCCACCAATACATTCCACGTAGGGTTCTGGTTCAACAATCCGCAAGATGCTGCCGCTTGCGGCTTTGACCCCACGAAACCCACGCCGTTCAATGGCGAGCATCAAGCGGGTCCGCTGGCTATGATCAGTCTCCCCGATGCTACGACGGGTTTGGGCCCGCTCTGCACAAATCCGAACCTTTCCACATCGCCGGCAAGCTGCAATCCGTAGTTGCCGGGCGCAATCCAGGAAGAGGACGGCGAACTCTGACATTCAGGGCTCGTCGTCCTTGATTTCCGAACTCGTGATTAAGCCAGGACGCTGGAGTCAGGTGTAAAGTCTGAACTAGATCTGGCGGACGTCGCCCGTAACGTTCCCGTTTTAGGACATCCGCGCGGACTCAGCGGCTGCCGTTCATGTCTCATTTGCCGGATCGCCGACCCACTGGGACAATTCGAAAACATAGGTGTGGTACTCACTTTCTGCCAACCGGACTTGCCTAGGACTGAGCCGACATTGCTAAATACTGGGCCGTTAGGGCGGATCTATATCAGCCGGCTCTGCGTAGTGATCGCGGACAATTAAAATTCCGAATGGAAAAAATACTTGATCGGATCAGCGTAGCTTCTAACGGCAGCCGGAATGTCAACATTCTACGCACGTCACCTCTGTGCTGCGCTCCGCGTGATTCGCAGATCCATGAACACGTTCGAAGGAGTACCTATTTGGCGAGCAGGGCTGGGCTGAATTTCACTTGTCAGAGGATGCGGCCGACT
>JAFAUR010001124.1 GCA_019243205.1 Acidobacteriaceae bacterium
GCTTCGACTATACACGAGCCTCGTCGGTTGTGCCCCGGGCATGGTGGCGCTCGGTCTCCTCGCCATTTCAGGTCTTCGGCGTTGAGTGTTTTGTGGACGAGCTGGCATACGCAGCCGGCAAAGATCCGCTAGAGTTTCGACTCCAAAATCTGCGCGCGGATCAAGCAGACAAAGCGACGCTCCGTCGCGTGTTGCAAGTGGCGGCGGAGAAATCGGGTTGGGGCAAACCGCTAGCTTCAAATCATGGACGAGGAATCGCTGCATGGCGGTTCGGAGACACCTACGTCGCCCATGTTGCCGAGGTCTCGGTTAACGGAGACGGAAAACCGCGTGTTCATAGCGTCGTCAGCGCGATCGATTGTGGCTTCGCTGTAAATCCTGATAGTATTCGCGCACAGACTGAGGGTGGAATCAACTTCGCTCTGACACCGGTGCTCAGCGCCGAGATCAGCGTAAGAGAAGGAGCCATCGAACAAAGCAATTTCGATACGTATCAGGTGATGCGGATGAAAGATGCGCCCGACATCGAGGTGCATCTTCTGCCAGGCGAAGGCGAGCCTCGAGGCGGCGTTGGGGAGAGCGGGGTTCCGCCACTCGCGCCTGCGGTCGCCAATGCGATCTTCGCCGCGACGGGAAAGCGGGTTCGGCGATTGCCGATTTTGAAAGTCGTTTGAACCCGACGCTGCTCGACTTTCCCAAAGACATTCGATCTGGAATCGGAGGTCACGGTTCAGTGGCCGTCCAATGACGTTTAGGAATCGGCAACGAAATCGGCTCCGGAGGCGCGGCTACGCCGCCATCTCCCTAGCATGATGACCGCTTTCCTGCGACCGCGCGGCAGTGGTTTCATTCACATTCCAAAGCACCTCGGGATGGCGAAGATACACGCCGATCCATGTGCTTGCCAGCACCGCAATCGCGGGCAGAGCTCCAAAGTAGCGGTGGTGGAAATTGAAGATGATGATGGGAACGCTGCTGTTCAGCGGATGTGAAGCCAGATGTGCTGCGATCGCGCCGCCAAGATACGAAGAAACCAACAGCAGGCCGGTCGCCCGCGTCGCACGCCGCAGAAAAAGAATCCCGATTACCATTTCAATTGCGGCAATCAGAAACATCTTTCCATCCTGGTAACCGAGAAAGCTCATGTATGCCACTGGCTTAGCCGGGTGAGCGAACTTTACAAGCGAACTGAATAGAAGTACAATGCCGGCGAATCGAATGAGACCATTGCCGATCCGAATACGCTTTTGAATCTTCTGTGCATCTGTCATGATGACCTCTCCTCAAATTGGATTTGGGCTCCTGCCGAGGAGGACCAGATGGGTGCCGCTTTTGTGACATGGTGAGGGCTGTCACAGACTTCTGGGCTATCCGGTCTTGTATATGGATCGGAGGTTAAGAACGGACGATGGAAAAGGAACGAGCATCCGCAGCGAACATTTTCGAGCAGTATAGGAAACTGTTGTTCTTGATTTGCGTATAGAATCGTCGGAAGCCGGGCAGACGCGGAGGACATGGTCCAGGAAACATTCATTCGCCGGCAGCAGGCATTCTCGGTGCCGATTCACAATCATGACAAACCTGGACCTCTTCCGCGCTTTCAGCGCTCAAAAAGAATCACCTGAGGACCGCTCAGGAACTCTAAGGCGTGGTTTCTGGAGATTGGCATGATAAGTATCGCGAAATTCTATGCGCTAGCGCTCGTGGTATTGTTTTCGGCTCAACTGCACGCCCAATCTCCGGGTCCCGTGACTCTGGTCAAAGCCGGCCGACTGCTCGATCCGCGTACCGGGAATGTACTCACGCCTGCCTTTGTTCTGATCGAAGGGAATAAGGTCAAGCGTGTTGGATCGTCCTCGCAAATAGGTCTTCCTGCCGGCGCAAAAATCATTGATTTGGGCTCCGCGACATTGCTGCCGGGATTGATTGACGGCCACACGCATTTATTTCTCGACATCATCATTCCGCCCAAGGCGGAGTCTCTGCGCCACAACAACGGGGAATTTGCGCCGGGACTCTTGCTCGCCATCGTGGAATCGCCCACCAAACGGTCCCTGATGGGAGCGCAGGCAGCGCGCGAAGATTTGCAAAGCGGCATCACAACCGTGCGCAATCTCGGCCACTCGGGGATTGACGGCGATACGGAGCTGCGCGATGCAATCAATGCCGGCCGCCTGGTTGGCCCGAGGATCTTGGCTTCCGGACGCAAGCTGATCGCTCAGGGTTCGTACTTGCAGAACCTGAATCCGGCTTTGTCCGACGCAATCCTCCGGCAGGAGTTCTTGCTCGTCCACGGGACAGACCAGGCGCGGCAGGCCGTCCGAGAAAATGTCTTCCAGAATGCGGATTTGATTAAGGTCACCGAGGGCGACGACATCTCCGTTGCTGAGCTTACTGCCGTGGTCGAAGAGGCGCACCGGCAACAGCTTAAGGTTGCCGTCCACGCAGGAGATACGGTCAGCATACAGACAGCGATCGACGCAGGCGCAGATTCTATCGAGCACGGCAACGACGCAACCGATGAGCAGCTTAAACAGATGAAGGAGAAAAGCATCTTTCTCGACCTGACCCCGACGTTTTACGACGCCTTTTTCATGAAGATCGCCGAGCCAAGTATTGTCCTGCCGCCTGATATTCATGCCGAGGAGGTGAGCCGTGCTGCGCGTGTGAAAGCGCGTTACGAGCAGTTGGTGCAGCGCGTCATGAAGTCCGGTGTGAGGTTTGCAGAGGGATCTGATATGTGTTGGTTTTTTCCAGGTAAAACGCGCGGAGAAGCTAGCATGAACACTTTAGTGAAACTGCACGCAGCGGGGATGCCGGCCCTGGATGTGATCCGCTCGATGACCAGCAGTGCTGCCGAAATGTTGGGCTGGCAGGACCGCGTCGGTGCAGTTGAGCCCGGCAAATTCGCGGATCTTGTCGCGGTCTCGGGAAACCCGCTCGCCGACATTACCGAACTCGAACACGTCCGCTTTGTGATGAAGGATGGCAGGGTAGTGCGGAACGACTTTATCAAACCGTGAGATAGCATCGCCAACAGCGTAAGATCGCGTTTGCCTT
>JAFAUR010000038.1 GCA_019243205.1 Acidobacteriaceae bacterium
CACGCATTATTCTTCTCCTATCGCCTTCTTCAAGTCCGCTCTCGCTTGCCAAAATGCAGCCAGAGCTTGCTGCTGCTGGCTATCGGCCGAAGCTAGATCTGACTGTGTGGAAAACAAGACTCTGGTTAGCACTGCTTCCCTCTTCACCTGCTCCTGAACCTCTTTGAGCTTCTGTAGGGCGGCGCGTTCAGTTGCATCGCTTAACTCCAGTTGCCGCCGAGTGTTTTCTAATTGCCGCCGCGCATTTCTCACCTCCAGAAGAACGGCGCGCTCTGTAGCAGTAACTGCAACTTTGGCCTGCTCCTCTTTCACACGCTTTTCGGCCACTTCCTGTTTCCTGCGCCCCCAGTCCCACGGCTCCCAAGTAAGTTGGAAACCCACTACCGCGATGTTGCTCGGCAAAGCGTTCTCTAAATTCGCTGTTGTGTAGTAATTAAAGACCAGGCTCACGTCGGGGATGTATTCGGCCTTTTTCGCACGCGCGTCATAATCGGCTTGCTGCACTTGGAGCTTCGCCTTTTTCAGCTCCGGCCGGTTTTGAAGCGCGGTAGCTTCCAGTGCTTCAGCTGTTTCGATTTCTGTATCCGCGCTGTGAATACCGGTGACCCGAAATCGCGTATGTATGTCCCGGCCCATCAGGTCGTTCAATTTCTCACTGGCACTCGCGACTTGGTCCCCCGCATCGCTGACGGCATTCTGTGTCTTCAAGAGCTGTGCATCAGCGCCCAACAGATCGGATGCAAGGACCGTTTCCCGCTTCAGGTTCTCCGATGCCAGCCGCTTCGATTCTTTGTAATAGGGAAGGGAGGCTTCAAGACTGTCCAACGTGCTCTGTGCCCGCACAAGGGTGTAGTAAGCGCGCCGGACCTGATCGACAATTTCCAAGCGCGTTTTCTGCTGATCTTGCCGCGTGGCCTCGACGCCAAACGCAAGAGCCTTCAATTGCAGATGCAGCCGGTACTGCGTTGAAAGTGGCTGGGAGATAGAAGCAAATACCATCCCGGCCGGTTTTCGCGCGACATTAATGGTTTGGTTCGTTGCCGGAATCGGACCCGTTGCGGGATATACTCCGAGCGACCCTTGCTGAAACGTGACCGATGGCTTCGTTAATAGCTGGCCGCCGAGCGCCGTGATCTGCGTGTTCGCAAAACGCCTGGTCCTGTTCGCCGTCAAGTCGTCCGCCGCGCGACGTATCTCTAAGTCAGCCGTTTTGAGATTACTGTTATTTGCTACCGCCTGCGCAATCGCGTCATCGAGCGTCAATTCAGGAACACTCGATTCCTGTGCTCGCGCAAGCATGGCGAATGTTCCCACTAAGAGCGCCCAGTGTGTTATCGAGCGCACAGGCCACGGGGCACCCCGGCCGTCAGGCCTGGGCCGAGCCGTTGTGCGCGGTCTAATTTGATTTCGTCGTCGCATCCTGAGGCAATGGTGCCTCGAACACGGTGCCTTATGGCAGTAATGAGCCGTAAGGCCTTCGTAAGCTTACGGCCGGATACAGCGGGAGGGTTTTGTGTTTTCAGCAACCTGGAGAATCGGCCTCCGCTACGGAACCGGTTAAGAAGCAGTTCGATCGCCAGGATGCTGAACATCTAAAAACCGGTTGACGTAGCTGGCTGCGCGCAACCGCGGCTCGCCGATTTATGGTTTCGTTTGGCGGCCGTCGAGATTTACTGCACGGACCCGGCTTGGGCGCGAGAAAAGACTGCAGAGCAACAAAATAGGGCTCCACCGTGCGGAGCCCTACCATCGTAATGTTCGCAAATTTGTAAGGAGCTGAGCCTCCCCACTGATGACCTACCCGCGCATCCCGTCGCAACCAGGAAAGCCGACGGGCATCGGCTGCGGCAGTCGCTTCCGCCCTGATTCGCGCCTTTTTACTTCTTCACCTTTTCGGAGTCTGACGTGTCTATGTCCGTCTAGGTGCGTCTAGGTGGAAAGTCCTTCAGCAGTTTTTGTGTCGCCTTGTCCAGGTTTTTCCGGTTCTTCTGCTGGTCTTTACTGAGGTTAATCTCCTTGACCGCAAAGCCTCTCCAAATAAGCTCTTTGGTGGCACCATCATAGATACTGACGACGAGAATTCCGTTGTTTATGGTCGAACTGGTTGCAGTAGCAGTCGCCGTACTCATGCCGCCTCCGAGGGCATCACGCATGCCGAAGGCATTCCACTCCTTCTCCTGCTGGACACCGATCTGGTAGTCAACGAGGAGATCGGCTGCATGGGCGGAATTAGCGTTATTCAGAGAATCGGCCGTACGGGGCAGATCGGGCGGTTGAGGGAGACCGGCCGACGTTTGCGGGAGATTCGGCGGTTGCGGGAGATCCAGCAGTTTGGGAAAATCTGC
>JAFAUR010000070.1 GCA_019243205.1 Acidobacteriaceae bacterium
CCTTATCCTTTACGTCCGTCAAAATGGCGGGGCGATCGAGGTAAACAGTCATCACGGCTGGCGTCTTGCCGCACTTGAGCAAGGCATCGAATCCGGGATCGCCTGGTTGAAAGTTCAGACGGCCTTCGTGCTGGCGCGCGCCGAAGAAGTAGCCCGGATGCCTGCTTTCGAACGGCGCCGAAGCCCGGATAATTGCCACATCCGCCTGCCCCGGCAAATCCACCACCGTGAATCCGTGCGCCTTTGCAACACCGGAATTGATATCGAAGAGCCAGACCCTCGCACCGGCTTTGACGGGCACCTTCCCGAGCTTGTTCTCAAGCGCCACCATGGCGCGCTGTTGGGCAGCTTCGCCGGCCCGAATGGAACCAGGATCGCCCACTACTTTTTTCGCAGCTGAGGGATCGACATACGGGTTTTCGAAAAGGCCAATAGCAAACTTCTGCTCGAGGATGCGCCGGCTTGCTTCCTGAATACGCGCTTGCGAGATCTTGCCGCTCCGCACTCCTTTGAGCAGCGCGTCAACATCTTCCGTCCCGCCCACCTGATCGATGCCGGCATTGATGGCCTTCGCGAAACGGTCCGGGCGGGGCATATCGATCAAACCCCAAGACATGGCGATTTGCGCGGGAGTCGGCTGTTGCCCGGCAGGCATGCCGTTGCGGCAATTGTCACTACAGTCGTTCGTAATGCCCCAGTCGCTGAGAATGACGCCCTGGAACCCATAAGTATCCCGCAGCAGGTTTGTAAGCAGCTGTTTGTTGAATCCTGCTCCGACCTGCTCTAGCGGCTTACCCTCTATGCTTATGTTTTCGAGGATCGAATAGGTCGGCATCACGGCCGCGACATGCGCCTGAAATGCACCCAAAAAAGGTTTGATGTGGTACGGAAGCAATGCATTGGTCACTACCGAATACCGCCCATAGTAGTTGTGACTGTCGAAGCCGTCCTTCTGCGCACCGTATCCCACCCAGTGTTTGACAACGGTAACGACCGAGCGCGGGTTCAGGCCTGTATCTCCGTCCTGCATGCCCTCGACATAAGCTTGCACCTGCGCTCTCGCGACATCGGCATCTTCGCCGAAGGTGCCGTTGATCCGCGGCCAGCGGGGCTCCGTCGCAACATCTGCCTGTGGCGACAGTGCCTCACGAATACCCACCGCCACGTACTCCTTACGAACAACTTCCGCATAATGGCGCGTTAGAGCCGGATCATTGATAGCCGCGAGACCTGTGGTCTCGGGCCACTTGGAAAAGGAGCCGGATTCGACACTGGCGCCCGGAACGTACAGAAAGCTATTACGCGGATCGGTGCTGATGGTGAGCGGAACGCCGAACCGAGTGGTCTCGGCAATTTCCTGCAGCTTATTCGCTGACTCAGCAATGTTGGCCGGGTCGCCGCCCAAGCGCGTGATGAAGGTGTTGATGCGTTTGCCCTCAATCAGCAGTTTCGCTTTTTCGAAATCATAGCCAGATCCGCGCCCGATGCTTGCGTCCGCTCCGCCCGCCGCAGGCAGGGTGCCATGGACCATCAGGCACGCCAAATCCTCAATGGACATCTGACTGACGAGGTCTGCTGCTCGCGTCGCCGGCGTTTTGCGCCAGTCTTCGTACCCATCCAGCTTGCCGTTGCGATTCAGATCCTTGAACTGCAGGCCATCGATGGTCAGGACAGGAGCGGAGCGATATCCGAGGGCGGCCTGCTGCACACGCTCATAGTCGAGCGCCCGAAGACAACTCAGGACGGCAAACGATGAGAAGAGTGCTATCGCAGGCAGCCGCATCCGCTAGTAAGTACTAAAGAGTTTTTAAGCGAATATTGCGGGTTTCCATCTTCATCGAGCAGTTCGGAAGCCGGTGAAGTTGAATCCCGATTTCGCCTTGCATTTTTCTGTTCGCGGTATCGTCGTCGATCAGAGAACTCATGACGTGACCGTTGAGCAGCTGAATGAGGACATTGTCACGCGCAATGATGTGAACATCGTTCCAGTCATCATCCTTGATGAAACCCCGGAGTTGCTCTGTCGTGCCCAATGAGCCGATAGAACCCGGCTTTTTATCGGGAGGAACGTAGGCGAGCTGTCCGCGCATTGCAACGAAACCGCGACCGCGCTCTTCGTAAATCTGGCCGGTAAACATCTGCTTCAGGTCAATGTCGAACTGATAGCCTTGCATGACCCATTTGGCTACATCCGGCCTTTCAATGCTGCGGTACTGGATGCCGCTGTTGCCGTTGTTGACTCCAGTCAACCGGTATTGCAGCTTCAGTTCGAAGTTGCCGGGCTGCCCGCCCTTCCAGATGCAAAAGATGTTCTGCGGGGGCTGGTGATCGATCTTAGTCTCACCGACGATGGAGCCGTTCTCAACACGCCAGAAGTCCGGGTCACAGTCCCAACCCTTTAAGGTTTTGCCATCGAAGATTTCCGTGAAGCCGGTCTCCTCGAGTGGTTTTACGCCGAAATCGCGGCCGCGCCCAGGGCCGCCCTGTCTTCCGGGAGGTGTTTGTCCGGATGGCTGCTGACCGGCTGGCGCGCCGGCCTGGCCGGCGTAAGAGGCGATTGCGACTAACGCGAAAGCCCCGGCAGTCGCTGCGGCGAAAGGACGGGAAATCTTGCGTGGAATTCGTCTCGAAAGCTCTTTCATGATCACGTTGCCTCCTACACAAGCGCACGTTCTCGGGCGGTTGGGACCTTAATCCAGGTACGTTCCGCAGCCGATTGAAGTATTGCATCCGTGACGTAGTCCGTCCGGAGCGCATCGCGAAATGTCGGTTCAGCCGGTGTGTCCGATCCGAGTGCTGTGAAGAAATCTGCTGCTTGATGAATGAATGTATGCTCGTAACCGATCTGCAGTCCCGGAACCCACCA
>JAFAUR010000128.1 GCA_019243205.1 Acidobacteriaceae bacterium
GTGCATGCGGATCACTTCGAGGAACGATGCTTCATTCTCGGCATAACCAGGGAACGGGCCGACAGCCGACGCGATGCGAGCGCTCGTAAGATACGACTGCCCGCACATAATGGCGGTGATGGCCGCTGCGAAATCGCGTCCCGCATCGCTGTCGTAAGGCAGGCCAAGCGACATCAGCAAGGCGCCTAAATTCGCATACCCAAGCCCTAGCGGGCGGAAGTCGTGCGAGTTCTTCGCGATCTTCTCGGTCGGATAGCTGGCGTTATCGACGATGATTTCCTGGGCCAGAATGATGGTATCGACGGCGTGCCGGAACGCTTCGACATCAAACGTTCCGTCCGGGCCAACGAACTTCATCAGGTTCAGCGACGCCAGATTGCAGGCCGAGTCGTCGAGGAACATGTACTCCGAGCACGGGTTCGAAGCATTGATGCGTCCGGTTTTTTTCGACGTATGCCAGCGATTGATCGTGGTGTCGAATTGCATGCCGGGGTCGCCGCACTGGTGTGTCGCTTCGGCGATCTGGCGCATCAGCTCGCGCGCTTTGTAACGCTTGATCGGCTGGCCGGTGGCAACGCTCTTCGTCCACCAGTCCGCATCCTCCACTGCGGCTTGCATGAATTCATCAGTCGCACGAACCGAATTGTTCGCGTTCTGGAAAAAGATAGACGAATAGGCTTCCCCATCGAGAGAGGAATCGTAGCCGGCATCGATAAGGGTGTGGGCCTTCTTCTCTTCTTTGGCTTTACACCAGATGAACGGTTCGACATCGGGATGGTCGGAGTTAAGGATGACCATCTTAGCGGCTCGGCGGGTTTTGCCGCCGGATTTAATTACACCGGCAAAGGCATCGAAACCCTTCATGAAGCTGAGCGGCCCTGAAGCGCGGCCGCCGCCCCAGAGATGCGCATTTTCCTCACGAACGGCCGAAAGATTGGTGCCGGTACCGGAGCCCCACTTGAACAGCATGCCTTCGGTTTTCGCGAGGTCGAGAATGGACTCGAGCGTGTCGCCGACCGAGTTAATGAAGCAGGCCGAGCATTGCGGATGGTTTTCGCCGGGGATGAGCTTTTTAACTACCGAGGTGTCTTCGTCGAAATAGAAGCCGTAACCGCGGGATTCACGAACACCTACGTTGAACCAGACCGGTGAGTTGAAGCACGCCTTTTGGCTCAGCATCAGGTGCGCGAGATCGTTCCGAAAATTCTCGCCGTCCTCTTTGGTTTTGAAGTAGTTTCCTTCGATACCCCAGTCGGCAATCGTATCTACGACGCGGTGAACCAGCTGCCCGACCCCTGTTTCGCGTTCCGGCGAGCCCATGCGCCCATGGAAATATTTGCTCGCGACGATGTTTGTGGCGGTTTGGGACCAGTCAGCCGGAACTTCGACATCGCGCTGCTCGAAGATAACCGAGCCTTTATCGTTCCCAATGGTGGCTGTCCGGAGCTCCCAATTGAGCTGGTCGTAAGGAGTAGCGTCCTTGTCCAGCTTGGCGGTGAAATACCGGCTGAATGCCAGACCGGTCCGATCTTCTCTTTTGAGTGACTTGTGCTCGACGGCGGTGGTGCGCTGAGGATTGATGCTGGTGAGGGTACCCACGAATAGAACCTTCCGGGCGGGGAGTGAAAGCTACTGGCTGCCCAGCAACAATTCAACTACGATTATCCCACTTCGTCAAGGAGGTTGTAAGCAACATATTGTGGATATTTTGTGGATCGCCACAATATAAAGGCGTTGGAGTTCCAAGAAAGCCCTGAATCAGTTTGGCTCGAGCAGGAAAACCGGAGCGGATGCGCAGCAGGCGAGGGTTCCCGAGAAGCCGGCTTCGATGCTGGCTGACGCTCCTCTGAGCTTGCCCCCGAAAAGGTGGGGCCGAAGACAAACCTCGGCCTCCCTCATTCTAAGATCGCCGTGCATAAAGAACGGAATCCGTTGCCGGCCGGGATCGCGGCGTTCCTGGACCACATAAGGTACCTGCAAAGCCATCCGCGTGGAGCGCTCCCATTCACGTTGGGACATTTCGGCCCCAATGAAAACCGGATGGCCGTTGCTGCTTTCATTCGGGCGGAGAACGAGCCGTTCCCGCTCGGCGAGGATAAACGGCAACAAGTCTACCGGCTTACCCTCGAAGACGGTCTTGCGTTGCGAAACGAACCGAGTCCACGGGATCAGCTCTGAAATCAGCTCGCGCTCGCACGGAGAGAAATTCGCGATCACAGCCGAATCCGACAGCAACTCGAATAAGGTGCGGCGCCCCAGTATTTCGGCCTGAAAATCATTGATTACACAGACAGACTGGTCCCGGTAGGCCTGTAGCAGCGGGTGAGAAAGATCATAGCGTGCCAGCAGCTCCGAGGTACGGAGGCGCCGGAAGAGCACGTCGATCTGGAAGCTGCCGGAACGAAGCACCGGGCGCGAGTACTGGAGGTTTTCAGGCGTGACTAGCAGCGCGGGAACGTCTCTTGCCGCAAGACCGGACACGAGCCACTGGCCCTCGCTGAGACCTTCGCCCGCAGGATCTGCCGCTTCGAGCACCGCAACGTTAGGTGTTCGACCCACACCGGATTTCCTGGCGGTATCCAGAAGCGCTTCGACCAGGCGATTGGCGCTTCCCACCTTTTCCAGGCGGTAGCGACCACGCTCGAAGGCTTTGATGATGGGCAGATCGAGGAAGAGATCGGCGACCAATTCCGTGTGGGCGAATCCGGCCGGCTTGCATGCTTCCAATCCCGACACCGATACGCCGCCGTTTGAGAAATGCGCGTCTACGTGGCAGGCAGTGCTTCCGGTGGCGTGCGGCACCGGTATGCTTGCCAACATTTTTTCGGCCGGTAGAAGGTGAAGGCGATTGAGCAATGCTGGCGAGTGAAGGACCATCGTTTTGACCTGGTCGAGTATGGGAACGAGACGCTCGCAACCAGCGGTAAGCTTGGCCAGCTGCGCGCTGCTGATGAACTGCGGGCGAAGAACAGGAGCAAGCAGGTGGCCGGCATCGAGCAGGCGATCGCGCATCATGCGCTCCTGCAGTTCCTCCGCCCAGGCGAGATCGCGGAACGCTTCTTGGGCAAGAAGCTGGTCGTAGCAGGCAATCGCCTCGCTCATTTGCTCCATGCGGAACTCCGCCTTTTCCGGCAATTCAGTGGCCGGATTGGATTTTTGTAGATCGTGTCGCTTCAGATGATCATAGAGACAACCAAGCTCTTTCGCCACTAGAGACATACGTTTTCCCTCCGAGATTTGCCGATCAAACGCGAGAACGATAACTTTGTCCTATGGCTGGACTGGAAATCGAACCCCGACAAGCGGAGAAGATGCTGAAAGACGAGGGGAAGGCGGTAATTATTGACGTCCGCGAGCCCGAGGAGGTCGCCCAGGCGAGGATGCAAGCGGCAAAGGTCATCCCGATGGGATCGATTCCCGCTGCCCTGGGGGAATTAGAAGGCCTGGCGGACGACTCCACGCTGCTGGTGCTCTGCCACCATGGCGTACGCAGCCTTCAAGTGGCTGCCTGGCTGCGGGAACGTGGGATTGAGGATTGCTATAGCATTGCGGGGGGAATCGATCGCTGGAGCTGCGAAATAGATCCCCAAATTCCCCGCTACTGATCAGCTTTTCATACGCTTCTTCAGTTTGAGATTCAGCGTGACGAGCTGGTGACCGTCGAAGACGCTCACCAACTTGCTTGGGCTCGTAAAGCCGTTCGCCTGAGCGCGCAACTCGTAATTGATGTCCGAATTCAGGCCGTAGAAGTGGTAACTCCCATCTTTTTGCGCGATGAACGACCGGACCTGGAGAGTTTTGGTGTCCTTCAGTAAAACAACCGCATTCGGGACGGGGGCGCCGCTCTTATCGAAAACAGTTCCGATGATCGATCGCGTGGTGGTGTGTGTGGAGCCTTGTCGCTGCTCGATAACGGGCGGCTGCGCCTGCTGCATCTGGGCGAACGCAGAGGTGGACCCGAGGCAGGCAGCGAGCGCAATGGCAAGAACTTTCACTGGACTTTAGCGCCAATCTTCTTCGTCTTTCTCCTCGTCCTCTTCTTCGTCCTCATCCTCGTCTTCGTCGTAGTCGAAATCATTTTCATCGGAAGCGCTATCGTCTTCTGATTCGAGTTCGACCGGATTCACGCTGGCGACGGTTAGAGAGGCCCCGCATTCGTCACAGGAGAGGACATCACCCTCATCCAACTCTTCTTCCTCGACGTCGATCGCGGCGTCACATTTCGGGCAGGTCACCATACAATTTCCTCTGGCTTGGCTTACAATCGGGACTCAAAAATGCTGAATCTCGTTACGGTGCAGGCAGGGATCTCAGGCGGGCGGCACTATCGTCTTCCCGCGGACACGGCTCCGTGCAACTGGTCATCATACTGGAAGATCTCATCTCGCGATAGGGTGACGAGTGTTTTGTCCATGTCTTCAGAGGTTTCGATCATGTGGCGGAGATGAGCGGCAGCGATGCGCATACAAAGAGGATCGGACAGCTTGCGCCCGTGCTCTTCGCACATTTCAAGTAGATCCGGATGAGGAAGGGCGATGACTTTTTCTTCGGTTTCACCGCCTTCGGGTGTGACGAAGAATTTGACGTCCACCGTATCGGCGTGGCGAATGGAGATGCCGGTCTGGAGCCAGCGAAATTGCACCTTCCAAATGCGTCCGAATGGATCGGGCCCCGCCTCAAAAAGGCGGCTCTGCTCAATCATGACCCGATCCTAGCACGGGTGGGAGGAATCGAGAGCGTTCAGAAAGGCGGCCTCGCAAGGACAGGGCGAGCGTCGTTTCGCGCTGTGTTCAGATCGTAGTGGAACGCTGGCCAACCAGCGACAAGAGTTCGTTCCGGGTCTCTTTGTTGTCGCGGAAAGCGCCTAGCATCGCACTCGTAATAGCGCCGGAGTGCTGCTTCTCGACACCGCGCATCATCATACAGAAATGGCGAGCTTCGCAGATGACCGCGACGCCGCGGGGATTGAGCAGATCCTGCAGCGTTTCGGCTACCTGCTGAGTTAGGCGCTCCTGAATCTGCAGACGACGCGCGAACACATCCACGATGCGCGGAATTTTACTCAGGCCGATAACCTTAGAATCTGGCAGATAGGCTACGTGGATCTTGCCGAAGAACGGCAGCAGGTGATGTTCGCACAGGCTGAAGAACTCGATATCGCGGACGATTACAACCTCGTCGTATTTGACATCGAACAGCGCGCCGTTGACAATCTGATTGACATCGGCAGAGTAGCCGCTGGTGAGATACCGCAGCGCTTTTTCCGATCGTTCCGGTGTGCGAAGCAGACCTTCCCGCTCGGGATCTTCTCCCAACGCACTGATGATGTCTTTCACGTGCGACGTGATCGTGCCGGACCGATTTGCAAATTCGATGATCCGGCGATTCGGTTTGATTGCCGTGGCCGATTTCTGGGGAGACTTAGCCTTACCTGCTGACATATTCGGATTCCAGCTTGTATTTTGATTCTGTTTGTTCGGAGCGCGCTGCTACCGCAATCTCGAAACTGTTGCGCGCGGTCTCCTGCACGTGGACACGCGAAAGTCGGGCGGCGCCGCGACCGAGATAACTGTTCCAATTTGCAAGCAGCAAGTCACGAATGACAAGGACAATGTTCTCGGTGGACGCAACCAGGGACTGAAACTGCGCGACATCGAGATTTAGGTTGCGGCCAGAGAACAAGCTCAGCACCTGTTCGGAAACGAGCGCGTCCAGATCCTCGAGAGCAACAATGCGACCGGTTTTCGGATCTGCGGGACCGGACACAGTTACTTCGAGTGTGTAATCATGGCCATGGCCATAAGGATTGTTGCACTTGCCGTAGATACGTGCATTTTCCGCATCCGACAACTCAGGCGAGTGCAGCCGATGCGAAGCGCTGAAGTGATAGCGGCGGGTGATTGCGATCATCTGCTCAGGCGGCCTCACCGGTCACGTCAACGTAGAGATCCGCCGTTTCAAAGAGCCGCACTTTGTGCAGAGCCGCCGAAGAATGTCGCAGGCGAACATCCAGCCGGCTCCAGATTTCGGATGCTACGTTCTCAGCGGTAGGAATAATGCGATCGAACGGCTGCACCTCATAGTTGAGAAAGCGATGATCCATGGGAACAAGCACTTCCTCATCGATGATTTCTTTGAGCTCTTTCAGATCGATGACCATGCCGGTAATGGGATCGGGCTCTCCTTCTACCGTGACCTCCACGATGTAGTTGTGCCCGTGCCCGTTCGGATTTGCAGCTTCGCCGAACAGCCTTTTATTCGATGCTTCGTCTAACGAAGGAATACGGCAGACGTGCGAAGCAGAAAACTCGACCCGGCGCGTAAGCAGCATCAGGATGTTGGATGAATGGAGAGCGCCGTTCGATACTGGAATTATCCGGCAATTGTGAATACCAGAACCATTTTAGGCGGGCTCCTGGCCGTGTTGACGCTTTGTTTTCTTGGAGTAATCGGGTACAGTGTGCGTGACACGTCGGCCAAGGAAGGTGCCCGAGCTCCTGATTTCAGAGTGGTTACCGACAGCGGCCGACAGATCACCCAGGAATCGTTTGGCGGCAGAGTTCTCGTTCTGAATTTCTGGGCGACGTGGTGCGCCCCGTGCATCCAAGAGATTCCTTCCCTTGACGCTTTTCAGCGGAAGTTCGGCGGGTCGGGGGTTGTGGTGCTGGCCGTCAGCGTCGACAAAAACGCCGACAAATACAAGCAGTTTTTGGAGCATGTGCGGGTGGCGTTCGCAACGGCTCGCGATCCCAAAGCCGATGTAAGCGCGGAATTCGGCACCTTTCAGTATCCGGAGACTTACATCATCAAAGACGGTCGGGTGATGCGCAAATTCGCGGGCGCCGAAGACTGGAGCAGCGAAGACGTCACCCGCTACGTTCAGAGCTTGTTATAACGGCTCAGGCTCATATGGCAATTCCAGCAAACGCACTCAAGAAATTGGAAGCGCAGGTTGGTGCAGACGGAGTTCTATCGCAGGCGTCGGACCTGAAGCTGTATGAGTACGACGGCGGCGTGGATAAAGCGACGCCGGAAGCGGTTGTCTTTCCGCGCTCAACCGAAGATGTCGTCGCCCTGCTAAAGATTGCGCAGGAACATAATCTGGCGGTGGTGGGCCGGGGTGCAGGAACCGGGCTGAGCGGCGGAGCAATCGCTCGCGCGGGCGGCATCATCATCTCCTTTGCGCGCATGAATCAGATTCTCGAAATTGACATCGAGAATGAACGCGCGCTGGTGCAGCCGGGCGTCGTGAATCTGGATATCACGCTCGCGGTCGCTCCGTATGGCTACTTCTATGCTCCGGATCCATCAAGCCAGCGCGCCTGCACTGTGGGCGGCAACGTCGCGGAGAATGCGGGCGGACCGCACACACTCGCCTACGGGGTCACGACTAACCACGTTGTGAGCTTGACGGCGGTGCTGCCGGACGCGACCGTTATTCACGCAGGCGGGAAAGAACTCGATGTTCCTGGATACGATCTAGTGGGGCTGCTTACCGGATCTGAAGGAACGATGGCGCTGGTGACCGAAATCGGCGTACGACTCATGCGAGCCCCGGAAGCGGTCAGGACGATGCTCGCCATTTTCGATCGCACCGATCATGCGGCTGATACGGTCGCCGCACTCACCCGAGCCGGAATCATCCCGGTGGCAATCGAGATGCTTGACGGACCGATGCTGCGCATGGTCGAAGCGGCAACACACGCGGGTTACCCAACGGACGCTGATGCCGTTCTGTTGATCGAGGTGGAAGGTCTGGCGGAAGCGGTAGACGAACAGGCGGAACAAATCGGACGAGTCTGCCGCGAGTGCGGCGCCCGTGAAGTGAAAATTGCGGGAAGCGCCGCGGAGCGCGAACTCTTATGGAAGGGGCGCAAGAACGCTTTCGGGGCAATCGGACGAGTGAGCCCGACCTATTACGTGCAAGACGGTGTCGTGCCAAGAACTCAAATTGCGAAAACGCTCCGCGCTATTGGTGAAATCGGCGAGCGATATCAGATCCCGATCTGCAACGTCTTTCATGCCGGGGACGGAAACATGCATCCGATTCTGCCGTTCGATCCGCGCCGGCCCGGCGAACTGGAGCGTGCTCAAAAAGCCGGCGAGGAGATCCTGGAATTCTGCATTGCGGCAGGAGGATCCATTACAGGTGAGCATGGCGTCGGAATGGAAAAAATGGAGCTAATGGGCCATCTGTTTCCCGAAGAGACTCTGGAATGGATCAAACGGTTCAAATCACTGTTCGATCCCGGGTGTCTGCTCAATCCAGGAAAAGTGCTTCCTACGGGAAAGGGCTGTATGGAAATCCGGCAGCGGCCGGAGATGGTCCTTTAACCCCTCTCGATTGGCTCGTCACCAGGGCCGAGGCACATTCTGGACCTCCTCACTTGCGTCGCGCGTGAAGCACGCGTGTCCCGCTGGATGCCGCCACTGGACGGGTACATCCGCCGGACTCGAGCGCGAAAAAGTGGCGCACAAGATGTACGTGTTGCCGCCCCGAGAATGGTACTCATAAGGTCTCCCGCTGATAGGGTCCAGGATGCTTGCCACTGTTTCTCCAGCTATTTGCTGGATTTCCTGAATAGTTGTGGGGAGCGTGAATCCGGCCTGTCTGCGAACTAGCCATTGACGATGGAGGCCCTGGGCGATTGCCGACAAATCGGACAAGCGACGAGCGTCTTCGGAAGCAACCCGCTGGAGAGACGGCGAACCGATCTGGATGAAGCCGACGATCAATCCAAGGGCAACGATCGCAAATGCACCCAGGCCGAAAAATCGATTACGGCCCGGGTGGATCGTTTTCTGACGGAGCGAGTCGAGATAGTACGCGAAAATGCCGCCGGCAATTACCAGCACCGTCAAGACTTTGAGAACGAATCGCGTGCTCAAATCACCGCGCAGAAAATAGGCCAGAAACGTGACCACATCGCCGATCATCGTGGTGGCAGTGATTACCAGGGCGAGATAAGTCAGCCATTTGCGAACAGAGCTCTCGAGGCGTTCCGGTTGTCCCTGGACGGCCTTTATGATCGCGCGAGTCACGACCACGAATAAAGGGAACGCCACAAGGATGGCGGCAAGCTGGTTTGACAGGCTTCTGTCCGTCAACGTCTGATTGGAGTAGTTGAGGGCCGGATTGGGGAATGAGCGGTCAATCGCCGTGAAGAACAATGCGCCCAGCTGAATGGCCCAGATGCCGAGCGTAATGAATGCAAGCAGGTATAAGAAAGCGTCTTTCGCTGCTTCGATCCGGCCTCCGGCGTGTGGAATGGCGAGTCCGGTGCGTGTCTCGTACCAGGAACCGAATGCCTGATAGATGCGCTTTTCCGACCAGCCGTTCTGTTTGAGGAGCGCAACAATAAACTCGTCGGAAGCGCCGCTGTCCTTCAATGCCGCGAGGAACTCGACCAGAGAATCCATTTCCGGGCAGTGGCTATTTGAACCGGTAGCCGGGCTTGAGTTCGCAGCGGTAGACCTGACTGTGATCGGGTTGGGCTTGATAGGTGCAGGCGCCCCAGGAGACGATGAGGTCAGGCCCGAATGGAAAAACAATGTCGAGGCCATCGAGATCAGCCTCCAGGCACGGGCCTTCGGCGGTAGGTGGAAGACTGAAAGTCAGAGTGGTTCCGAAGTGAATCGGGTAGAAGAGACGGACCATGTCGATCACTTTGGGCCGGCTGACTTCCGCTTCCACCAGGTATGTCGCTGTGTCGGACCAATCCCGCGCCGCTATAGTCAGCGTGCGCCCTTCATCACTGAGCTGTTGAGTTTCCACACGGGTAAAGGGACATGGGCCGGCGATGCAGGAAACGCGGGGATCGACAAATTGATTGCCCTCTCCAGCATCGAAGTTTACGGAGCCGACCGTAGCTTTCCATTTCCCGTCAGGTGAACAGGGCGGCTTCCCCTGACAGGGCTGGTCGCCAACATTGCGTACCTGAAAGGCTTCGGCTAGGCTGCCGATATTGTTCATCGTCGTAGCTTTCGTCGTGTAGCGAACGCGGAGATTGGCGAGAGCGTGCTCGGAAACGTTGTGGATGGCAGCTACGGTCTTGCGCGACAAGGGCATCAGACGTGCGATAACCAGCGTTTTGTTCACCGTCGCTGGCATTTCGAGCGGCTGATGATCAGGACTTTCAAAGCGCAGCCTCAATCGGCGGCCGGGATTCCAGGAGCCCGGCAGAGTCAGATTAAACAGCCCGGTTGAATCGGAGTGCGCTGTAGCAACCGGAGTTTCTTCCAAGGCGGTGATGGTAGCGTTCGCGATTGGCGCCTGTTTGCTCGGATCCGGGTCGGCGGTAAGAACAGCGCCCGTCAAAACCTGGGCACGGCCGATGGAGGGATGCCGCACGACATACACGAAAACGGCGAACAAAGTAAATACGACAACCCCGATGGACAGCGTAGCTGCCACGCGTTTTCCGTTCATCAGCTCTCCACTGCATTTTAGTCTTCAGCGGTTGATCCGGTATTTAGAGGCTGATCCAGCCAATTCGAATCGCGAACAGCGACGCCATAGCCACCACTAACCAAAGAAGCACGCCCTGTGCCATCACGCGTGTGCCGGCGCTCCGTATAGTTCGCAAGCTGATGCCGCTACCGATCAGAAACAGTGTAAGTCCAAGTCCGATGTGACCGGCTTTGTTCAGATCATTGAACATGGCGGTCAACGGCGGGAACCATCTCGTCGCGGCGGCAGCGAGGCAGAAAAAAACGATGAACCAGGGAAACTTGACGCGCGCCTTGCTGTTGTGAAGCAACGCCGTAACTAATGCGACGGGAACAATCCAAAGAGCACGCGTTAATTTAACGACAGTGCCGACCGCCAGAGCGTGCGGGCCGAATTTTGCGGCAGCGCCGACCACCGAACTCGTGTCGTGAATCGCGAGTGCCGCCCAGAGTCCGAACTGCGTTTGAGAGAGATGAAAGGCCCAGCCGATTATCGGGAAGATCACCAACGCGACCGAGTTCAGGGTGAAGACGGTACCGAGCGACATCGCCAGTTCCTCTTCATC
>JAFAUR010000409.1 GCA_019243205.1 Acidobacteriaceae bacterium
TCCCACTCGAGCCACTGTATTGATTGCGGGCGAAAGCGGCGTCGGCAAAGACATGATCGCTCGCGCGATTCACCAACACTCTCCCCGCAAAAATCAGGCGTTCGTTAAGATCAACTGCACTGCCCTGCCCGAAAACCTCATGGAAAGCGAACTCTTCGGGTACGAAAAGGGAGCGTTCACCGGCGCCAATTCAAGCAAACCTGGCAAATTCGAGCAGGCGGATGGAGGAACTGCTTTCCTGGACGAGATTGGGGATGTTCCCGGGAACATCCAAGTGAAGCTCCTTAGAATTTTGCAAGAACGGCAATTCGAACGCTTAGGTTCGAACATGACCCGCAACGTGGACGTACGCGTGATTGCGGCGACTAACGTCGACTTGCGAGCCGCCCTCGAGCAAGGCCGCTTTCGCGAGGACCTCTACTACCGGCTGAATGTTGTGCCGATCAACATGCCTCCGCTCCGGGATCGCAAAGAAGATATTCCGTTCCTCGCGCTGCACTTCGTGAACAAATTGTCGAAAGAGCTTGGCACGGGATCAAAGGAAATCAGCCCGGCGGCTGTTGACCGGCTGCTCGACCACTCGTGGCCAGGCAATGTGCGCGAACTGGAGAATACGATCGAACGAAGTCTGGTGTTGGCTTCGGGCGACGTTCTGCAACCAGCCGATATCCGTATCGAGGCTCCTCGGAACTCTTCGGCGGCATCCGGGACTCAGCAAGCGCCGATTCTACCAGAAGGGGAGACACTCGAGCATTGGGAACAGATGATGATCCGCGAGGCGCTTCGGCGCGCAAACGGTAATAAGAGCCAGGCTGCCCGCATGCTCGGGCTCACCCGCAATGCGCTGCGTTATCGCCTTTCGCAGATGGGCCTCGAGGCTGGTCCGGTCGATGAATCGGAGGGCGCGGATCGTTGATCAGAGCCGGACGATGTTGTCGGACCGGAATTTCTTCAGCGCGTTGCGAGTATCGACGATCAACTTGCTGCGGCCGACGACTGCCTTATAGTCGACCCCGGTGTGATCGGTAACGATGACCACACAATCGGCGGACTCAACAGCCGGCAGCATTTCTTGCGCCTCGAGAACATCGCCGTTGATGTGGATCTTGGACACAAAAGGATCGGAAAATGTCACGCGCGCGCCGCGCCGTTGCAGCAGCATGACAATGTCCAGCGCCGGAGACTCGCGCACGTCGTCGATATCACGTTTATAAGCAGTACCGAGGATGTGAACATGGGATCCGCGAACCGGCTTTGAGGCGTCGTTCAGAGCGTTCTGCACCTTTTCGATGACGAACTCCGGCATGCGGCCATTGATGTAACCTGCCAATTCGATGAACCGCGCTTCAATGCCGGCTTCCTTGCTCTTCCAGGAAAGGTAGAAGGGGTCAATCGGAATGCAGTGCCCGCCAAGACCCGGCCCGGGGTAGAACGGCATGAATCCAAATGGCTTCGTCGCTGCCGCGTCGATCACTTCCCACACGTCGATATTCATGCGATCGCACATCAGCGCCAGCTCGTTCACCAGGCCGATGTTGATCATCCGAAACGTGTTCTCGAGCAGCTTCACCATTTCGGCAACGCGCGTTGAGCTCACGGGAACTACGGTTTCAAGCGCTTGCTTATAAAACAAGGCGCCGATGTCGGTGCATTGCGAGGTGATGCCGCCGACAACTTTCGGGATGTTTGACGTCTGATATTTGGGATTCCCGGGATCGACGCGCTCCGGTGAGAAACACAGGAAGAAGTCTTCGCCGACCTTGAGACCCGAGCTCTCCAGTTTCGGAAGGAGAAGCTCGTCGGTAGTACCGGGATAAGTGGTAGATTCCAACATCACGAGCAAGCCCGGATGGATATACTTCGCGATTTCATCCGTAGCAGAAACCACAAAACTCATGTCAGGGTCTTTGGTCTTTCGCAGCGGAGTTGGAACACAAATGTCGACAGTATCGAGATCTCGGATTACTGAAAAATCAGTTGTGGCGCGCAGCTTTCCGCTTTCGATCAGCGGCCGAAAAACCTCGTCTTTAACGTCCTTGACATACGATTGCCCGGAATTGAACTGGTCCACTTTGGCCTGTTGAACATCGAATCCGACAACTTCGAATCCGGCATGGGCAAACTCCACGGCCAGCGGCAATCCGACGTAGCCAAGGCCAAGAACGCCGACCCGGGCTTTTTTTGTCGTAATCCGCTTTCGCAGCTCGTCGGCCGTTTGCGACGACTGCTGCTCAGAACTCTGCTCTACTGTTTGCGAAATCAACGAAATATCTGCCTTCCCCAATAATTTCCGCCGGTCCGGTTAGGTAAACGCCATTATCCCAGCGAACCGTCATGCTTCCTGCCGGAGTTTTGACTTCAACGGGGTTGTCGGCAACTCCCCTGAGAATAGCAGCGACGGCGGCCCCGGTCGATCCTGTTCCCGAACTTCTCGTTTCCCCAGCGCCACGTTCGTAGAAGACGGTTTCAATGGTGTGCCGGTCGATAGAACGACTGATCGAGACATTACTGCGATTGGGGAAACGCCGGTCGCCCTCCGCTTCCTGTGCGACCGCTCGCCAGTCCCCTGGTAAATCGTCGACGAAAATGGCGCACTGAGGATTGCCGACGTTCAGGAGTGTGGAATGGAATTTTCTGCCCGCCAAATCCATCACCGCCCAAAGTTCTTCAGTGCGGGGCATGCCCATGTTCATCTCGAACAAAAAGCGCTTCCCCTCCCGTGACAGGAGTCGCAGAACTTTTCGACCGGCCGCGGTAGTGATTTCGATTTCTGGAGGCGAGACCACGCCCGCGGCGATGCCGAAAGCAGCCGCACACCTGGTTCCGTTCCCGGAGATCTCAGGCTCGCTCCCGTCAGAATTAAAGAGCCGCGTTTTGAGGCCGGCATTCAACTGCTCGACCAGCATCCAACCGTCGGCCCCGATTCCGGTCGTTCGAGCGCATAGATCTCGGGCCATCGCCGGAAGTTGTGCGTCCGGGATATCGTCCACTTCACGAGCCCATGTCAGCAGAAAATCGTTCTCGGCCCCGTGCAGCTTTGTCCATGGAATCGATTTCATTCGTGCCCTCGCTTGAAAATCAGAAGAGCGGGCGCGCCGCGCACTTCAATCGATCGCACAATCTCATATGGAGAACCGCGCTGTTCGAGTGACTTCGAAAGTGCGTCGCCCTGCTGGGCCAATGCCCAGAGCTCCCGGTGAACAAGGTCCGGTCTTGAAGTCGTCGCTAGCCACTCGGGACCGTTTCCCACGTGGAGGACTTGTCTGAGGTGGATCTTCGACTGACAGAAGATCCCAATAGGATCGCCGAAAGAAGCGATGATTCCCTGCCCGGATCGGTACTCCATTCTTACGAGAGCGGTGGCGGAGTTTGTCCATGCCCGGCGGCTGATCGAGTTGACTTGTGATTCCTTCCAACAAATCACATTATCTTTGCTCGGATGGATGAGCCACGGACTTAGGGCCAAAACGGGGAGTACGAGCGCGAATCGACGCCAACGCGCCGGAACAGCCATAACGATTGCCCCACACGCGAAAGCCGCCCAGACGACCGCCACAATTCCATAACGAGTGTTGTAGTAACTGTTTGGCCAGAGAGTTGGAACAAAGACGGGTACGCTCGACGAATGGATGCTCCATACGTAAAACAGGAGTGGCAGCAGCAGAAACGCGACTGCCAGGAGAGTGTGCCTGAACCTGCTTAGCAGCAGTCCAACGGCACCGAATATCAATAGACAGGGACCGGCACAAAGCTTCGCGGCTTCCGTGTAATAAGCGAACGCGGTCTTCCAATCGTGATACCCCGGATAGTTCCGGTTGCCCTGTATCGCGTGTGGTGAGTAGGGCCCGTTGAAAAAATCGAACGGATTCCCCGTTATGAACCAGTTGTGCGCGAGCCAATATATCGGCGCAAGTGACGCAAAACTAACGAAAGCGATCGATGTCCATAAGCGCTTCCGCCTTGCAGAAAATCCAAACCAGGCTGCGGCGAACGGGATGAGGAACCAGCCTTCATAGCGTGTCAGGCTGACCCACCAACAGGAAAAGACGCCAAACCAGAATGCGCGCTGACCGTTATCGCGCTGGAAGGTGATTCCGGCATAGAGTAGAAGCGCCAACCCTGCAAGGAAAACCAGCTCCGTCATCGGAATGGCAGCCAGGTACAACAAATTTGGATTGAGTGCGAAACACGCGAGAACCACTGTAGCGGCCAGCGAACTTGCATATGTTAGCTTTCCCGCCGAGTAGAGGAAGAGACCTGCTATCACAAAACAGAGGCTGACAGGTATGGTGCCGGCGAGACCGCTAGACCAGAGCACGTCTGACCCGACGAACGGCAGACACAGTACATGTAACACAGGCAGCCAAACCGAACCAAGCTGGTCATAACCCGGCGTTCGGGAATCAATCACGCTGCGGCTGATGTTCAAGTGCGCTTCCGCATCACCGTAATAAAGAATGAACCCGCGCCCATAACAGTACACGTCTGCTGCCAAGACCAGCAAGGTAAGCGCCAGTCCGACGCAGATTAGTTCGAGCACCGTTGCGCCGTCAGAACTCTGTGAAACGCCGGAACTCTTCAAAACGTGAGTCGATTTCCTGGCGAGTGAGGGTACGGAAGCGGTCGACCCCAAATTGCTCACAGCAAAAGCTTCCCATAACAGAGCCGTAGATCACCGCCCGATGCAGTTCACGCACGTCGAATGAACCATTGCGAAGGTCAAAACCCCGCTCAGCTAAGTAGCCGACGAAACCACCCGCGAAGCAATCCCCCGCACCCGTAGGATCGAAGACATCTTCGAGCAGATAACCCGGGACCATAAACAACGTGTCGCGGCGAAACAACATAGCGCCGTGTTCTCCGCGTTTGATTATGAGCGTGTTCGGACCGAGATCAAGGATTTTTTGAGCTGCGCGGCGCAGATTTTGCTCACCGGCCAACATCCGAGCTTCACTGTCGTTGATCAGCAGAAAATCCCAGTTCCGTATTGTCTGAATCAGTTCGTCGCGCGTATGAGAGATCCAGAAATTCATCGTGTCACCCCCGACAAATCGCACGCCGTTCATTTGGCCCTGAACTCCACGTTGCAGCGCGGGCTGAATATTTCCGAGAAACAGATACGGGAATGACCTGTATGCGCGAGGAAGTTTCGGCTGAAAGTCCGCGAACACGTTGAGGTCCGTGCGCAACGTGGTCCGGTCATTCATATCGGCCGAGTAAACACCTGACCAGAAGAACGTTTTGCCGGGCACCTGTTCGAGACCATCGAGATCGACATTCTTGCTTGTCAGGAATCTCCGGTCTTCCGCGTCAAAATCTTCTCCAACTATTCCGACAATCGAGGTTGGAGTGAAATAGCTCGCGCTAAGGGCGATGTACGTACAGGACCCCCCGAGCATTCGTTCTCGTTTTCCGTGCGGCGTTTCAACGGCATCGTATGCAACCGACCCGACTACGACAAGTGACATGCACTTGCATTGTAAAGGACGGGCTCTGTTTCTGATCCAATCGCTACAATACGCTTGTGCGTTTTCTGGTGCTGAGTGATCTGCATGCAAACTGGCACGCTTTGGACGCGGTGCTGAACGATGCAGAGGGCCAGTATGAGCAGATTGTTTGTTGCGGGGATCTTGTGGGATACAACGCGCAACCGGCCCGCGTCCTCGAGTGGACGCGCCAGAACTGCGTTGCGGTCATTCGCGGCAATCACGACAAGGTGGTCGCGGGGTTAGAGGATCTGGAGTGGTTTAACGAGGTAGCACAGGTAGCCGCACGTTGGACCATTCAGCAGCTGAGCGAAGAGCAACTCCTGTTTCTCCGTGAATTGCCGAAAGGTCCTTATAGCCTGCCCGATTTCACCATGTATCACGGCTCGCCACGTGATGAAGATGAATACCTGATCACAGGAAGAGAAGCTGCAGCATCATTCGACAGCATCCAACTGCCTCTCAATTTCTTCGGCCACACTCATTTGGAGGGCGGATTCTTCCAGATGCGAGGGCGACTAGGCGCTATTCCACAGCTGAAGAAGAACGAGAGCGAGACCGTTCTGGAATTGCATCCTGATATTGCTTACCTGATTAATCCGGGTTCCGTCGGCCAACCGCGGGACGGGGACCCGAGAGCCAGCTACGCGATCTTTGATTCCGAAAAACGCACCGTAAGCCTAAGGCGGGTCTCTTATCCGATCGATGCCACCGCGGAAGAAATCTATGCGGCTGGGCTACCCGACGTGCTCGCGTTCCGGCTCTACCAGGGCCTCTGAGGTGGTTGCCGGAGGCTCAGCCAATACCGCAACGGGCACGTCTACGACGTGCTCTCCGAAAAACGCGCGCAGCCTGGCGGCGCATGCCTTGCCGACTGTTCGAGCCAGATCTTCAGGACTCGCCTGCTTCACGCGTTCCAGACTTCCATACGTTCGCAGCAGCTTTTCCACCGTTTTGTTCCCGATTCCAGGAATTGAATGCAACTCAGAGGTGAGACGCTGCGCATTTCTTCGCGTCCGATGAAACGTGACTGCGAATCGGTGCGCCTCGTCTCGAATGGTCTGTACGAGATGCAGGATTGGTGAGAATTTATCCAGGATGACAGGCTCGTCCTCCTGGCCATAGACATATATCCACTCTTCGCGCTTTGCGATGGAGGCTAATGGCTGGTAAGTGTTGCCGAGCGCCTCCAGTGCTTCGGCTGCCGCGTGCAACTGCCCCAAGCCACCATCCACCAGCACAAGACCAGGAAACGGCTTTTTTTCTTCCTGGAGCTTCGAATAGCGACGAGTGACTACTTCTCGCATCGACGCGAAATCGTCATTGCCCACAACGGTTCGGATGATGAATTTGCGGTAATCCGATTTCTTCATCTTTCCTTCTTCCCAGACCACCATACTGGCTACCTTGTCGGTTCCCTGGATGTGCGAGATGTCGAAGCACTCGATCCGACGCGGTGCTTCGGCCAGATTCAATGCATCGCGGAGCGCCTCTCCGATCGCTTTGGAAGATGGCTTCATCACCCGGAATCGTTGGTCAAAGCTGTGCCGCGCGTTTGTCTCGACTAAGGACAGCAATGCTTTCTTCGCGCCGCGTTGCGGAGTTGCAATTTCGACCCTGCGCCCTCTCAGGTCGGAGAGGAATTCTTCGAGTTCTTCGCGATCTTCGAAATCGGCAGGAACGTGAATCCGCGCCGGTATGAACTGGTTGTTCAGATACACCTGTTTCAGGACAGCACCGATGAACTCCGAAGCGTTGAATTCGACCTGATCCTCCCAAAACATCTCGCGACGATCGACAATCTTGCCCTTTCGGAGATGAAAGAGATTCACTGCAACCAGAGGGGCTTCGGCATAGTACGCGAAGATATCGACGTTCTCACCCTCGACAGCAGCCATTTTCTGTCTCTGCTCCATCTCGCGCACGGTAGTCATCAGATTGCGGAGACTGGCAGCTTCTTCGAAGCACATCTCCTCGGATGCCGCTTGCATTCGCCGCTGCAGCTCATCGGCAAGGTCCCGGTGCCGGCCTTCCAAAAAGAGGCGCACATCCCGCACGGCCGCCGCGTACTCTTCATCCGTCGTCAGCCCTGACACACAAGGACCGAGACAACGGTGAATGTGGTACTGGAGACACGGGTGAGAGTGCTTTCTGCCGAGATCAATCTTACAAGAGGGCACCTTGAAGTGGCGGTGAATGAAGTGCACAAGGCGATGCGCCAAATTGCCGGGGAAATAGGGACCGTAATAACCGGCTCCGTCCTTCAGAATGCGCCGCGTTACGTATACGCGAGGATATCTTTCATTTGTCAGCTTGACGTACGGATAGGTTTTGTCATCCCGGAGCAGAACATTGAAGCGCGGCTTGTACTGCTTGATCAGGTTGTTTTCTAGTGCAAGCGCCTCCTTGTTGTTGTCCACCTGAATAAAATCCAGGTCGCGCGCTTCCGCGATCAGACTTCCGGTTTTGACTTCCGCCAGCCGGTCCTCATTGAAATAGCTCCTGACACGACTGCGGAGATTCTTGGCTTTGCCAACGTAGAGGACCGTCCCCTCGGCATCTTTATAAAGATAAACGCCTGGCTGGGTAGGAAGCTGCGCTACTTTCTCTCTTAACTCCATAGGCAGCTATAATCCAATTGTGACACGCGCGTTGTTGGTGGGAAGTGTCCTGTGGTTCAGTTTCACAGCCTATTCCTTCGCGCAAAGCGCCACCGGCACTTCGCAGAAACAGAGTACGCAATCGCAATCTTCGAGCGGCATCGCCCAATCGCCCTCCAACCGGCAGGCCCAGGAGCAATCGCCCGATGAGGAGAATCCGCCGGAAGAAGACGAGTCGGTCGCCCCGAAAACATATACGTTGAACCCGCTCGAATCCGAGCGCAACGTAAAGGTCGGAAACTTCTACTGGCATCGCGGGAAGTACCACGCAGCGGCAGACCGGTATCGGGACGCCACCCGCTACAACCCAAGTTCAGCCGAAGCATTCTACAAATTGGGTGAGGCGGAAGAGAAGCTGAAGAACAAAGACGGTGCGCGAGTAGCTTTCCAAAAAGTGATGCAGATCTCCCCCGATTCGAAGCTGGCTCAAGAAGCGAAGAAGAAGCTGGGCCCGAAAAGCTAACTGTAGTTAGCGCAGCCGGCGCCGCTCTATTTGTCCTTTCATCATCGAAATCAGGGCTTTTACGGCGCCCTCCCAATCGGGGAAGAGATCCAGGAACTGCACCCTTCTGCTTATTACGGGCGGGACGACGCATTCTTCCAGTCGAACCGGCACCAGGAAGATGTCTCCCAGGGGCACATACGTGGCTATGTCAAGCGCGTACCGGATTTCGCTTTGAATAAACCCGCGCTTGTGCACGGATCTTCGAGAGAAGCACGCACAGAAGAAGTCCGATGATTCTATGGCCCGCTCGATTGTTCGCGGCCAGTTCTCACCCGGCAACAACTTCTCTTTGTCCATCCACGGATCGAGCCCGGCTTCGCGGAACGCAATGAAGAGGCGTTCTGCCTGCGCCCTGTCTTCATCCGCATACGCTAGGAAAACTTTGATTGGCTCGTCAGATCGAGAAACTCGAGGCGGGCTCGGCGTCAGATGCTGTTTTGCATTGCTACGCCAGAGCCGGCTGAAGTGGCGCCATACAGACAAATTTGCGTTACCTCGGTTTAGAAAATACCGATACGAGGCTCGCGTCTTGAATCAGAGCTACTGTTGTTAAACCGTTAAGTATCTGAGGCGATTTGAGTTCCGGAGCTGGAGTTTCTTTTGAAAACGTGTGATCGCTTACTCGGCTCGCAGGACCTCGAGAGGCCGCTGGTCGAGGATTCGTGCGCTTGCCAGCCATCCGGCGACGTTCGCCAGTATGGCGGCAGCGACGATGACGACGGCAAGCGATAGCCAGTCGAAATCGAAGTTAGCGTCAATGAACTTGTCCGAAATGATTCGGGTAAACACGTTCGCGAGTACGCCGCCAACCAGCCCGGACACGGCTCCGAGACAACAAAACTCGACGGAGAAGATCCCGGCGATTTTTGCCCTGGTCCCCCCTAGCGTCTTCAGAATCGCCACTTCACGTATCCGGCGATATCGGGTGCCAGCAACACTCGACGCCAGGATGATAAGACCGGCAAAGATCGCGAAGCCCGCCAGAAAGCGAATCACGAGCGCTACCTGGTCCACGGCTTGCTGGATGTCGTGAAGTACGTCCGCCAGGTTCGCGACCGTGATGGTTGGGAAGTGCTCGAAAATCGTTTCTTCCACTTCGGGGATCTTGGCAGGGTCGACGTGGACGGCGCCGTAGTACACGACGGGCAGTCCTTTCAAAGCGAGTGTAGGGAAGACGAGATCGTAACGAACTGCAGCTCGAGCTTCCCTTCGGAAAATCGCGACCAGCGGGGCATCGACTTTGCGTCCGGCCATTTGGAATTGCAGCCGGTCCCCTATCTTCAGGTGAAAATCACGCGAGGCCTGCTCGGAAACGGCAAGCTCCGGCTCACGCTCGTCTCCCCTCCACCAGTGCCCGGAACGAACACTGAGTCCCCGAGGCAGGGAACCGGCCGTCGTAATCCGGATGGTCTGTAACTGATTTTTCCGCAGCTTCGGAAGTTCGAGATTGTCCGTCGCTATTCCGTTCTTCGCAAGCATACGGCAAACGATGTAGCCAACCAGCTCTACTTTGCTCTGCACGCCCGGTTGTGCCTCGATCAGCCGCGTTACTTCCGAAGAGTTTCGAATGTCGAGCAAAAACAGATTGCCCTCACGCCCCGGGCCTTCGCTCATCACCTCCCGCAACACCGTTCTCTGTAGGAGATACGTTGTTAACGTAAACATCACGCCGATGCCCAGCGCAATCAGGACCGACCGGGCCTGATTGCCAGGCCGATATAGATTGGCAAAACCGTGCCGGAAAGCCGCCGGGAGGCGATGGCCCGATCTCGCAACCAGCCATCGCATCGCCGCGAGAAGAAGAGTGGCTACCAATCCGAGAGCTAGGATGCTTCCAGCCAGACCCACGATGAAATACGCCCCCATGCGAAGCGAACCGCTGAGCCACACCGCTATTCCGGCGAACCCGGCTAAGATCATCAAAATACCGATCGCGCTGGGAATTCTGTCCCGCCATTGCTTTCGAACCGCGGCTTCGGCGTCCTCCATATTTCTTCTAAACACGAGATTCGGCCGAACGCTTCGAATTGCAAGCAACGGCGGAAAAGTGAACAGAAGCGTCGCCAGCAACCCGACGCTCAGCCCTTGGACGCTGAACGTCCAATCCCACGGCACCTCGGGCAGCAATGCGAACACCTGCCTGATCAAAATCGGAAACGACTTCTGAACAAGAGCGCCGATGCCGATCCCGATGACACCGCCCGCCAGACCCAGCAACAGCGTTTGTATCACATAGATCGTAATGATCTGGTGGGATCGCGCGCCTAGCGCCTTCATGATCGCGATCGTGTCCATGCGTTGCTGCAGGTGCGAATACATCGCCATCGCAACACCAAGTGAGCCGACAATCAACGCGATCAGGCTGATCAGACTGAGAAAGGTTGTCGTGTTGTCTATCGCCTTACCGACTGCGGGACTACCTTCACGGTAATCGCTGATGAACACCCGGGGAAGTATGTCTCTGATCTGCTGTTTTATTTGATCCAGGTCGGCAGTCGGGCTCAGGCGAAAAAGGAAGCGCTGGGCGGCGCGGCTTCCAAACTGAATCAGCCCGGTGCGGTCCAGCCCCCCGCGCGACATCAAGGCGCGCATCCCGGGACCGAATCCCGACGCCAGTCTGTCCGGTTCGCCGTTGAGCGTGCCCGTGATTCTGAACTCTTTGCCGCCGATGCGAATCGTGTCGCCGGGATGCACCTTGAGGCGCATCAGCAATTCGGGGGTCACCACGATCGAAGAGTCGCCAGCCAGCAAGCTGCCCAAAGGCTTTGGGGGAACCAATTTCAATTTTCCGTAGAACGGATACCTGGATGGATCAACAGCCTTCACGGCGATCATCTGTGGCACATGCTGATTCGCAGAAGCAGCCATAGACACCGTCTCGGTGACCCGCGTCTCCGCACCGGTGTGCCCGGCCAACTTTGCGAGACTTGCAGCGTCCGCTTGGGAAATATCGTTCCAGGTTTGGGCCTGCAGATCCGCGGCGATCAGCTGCTTGGCGTTCTTTAGCAACATCCCGCGGAACGCGTATCCAAAGCCTTTGACCCCGCTGAGCGCCGCTACACCCACGGCAACGGCGAGGACGACAAACAGGAACTTGGCAGGCGCTGCCTTCAGATCACGTAATGCGATTTTAGGAGCTGTCTTGAGGCTGAACGAGGGATTCCCAGTCTGCCGTTTGCCTTCGACCAGAAGCATCTTATGCCTGATTCCGAATCTCGTCGCGGAGAATCTGCCCGTCGCTGAGGGTAATGATCCGATCGGCGTATGCGGCGAGCTTCGGGTCGTGGGTCACCAATACGAGCGTCGTGCGCTCCTCTCTGTTGAGCGATAACAGCAGTTCCAGAACATGCTGGCCATTCGAGCTGTCGAGGTTGCCGGTGGGCTCATCGGCCATAAGTATAGGCGCGCCCGTAATGAACGCGCGGGCGAGCGCCACCCGCTGCTGCTCGCCGCCCGATAGCTGGACGGGGTAGTGCCGCAACCGGTGACTCAATCCGACGCGTTCCAGCAGCTCAACCGCCCTGCGGCGGCTGTTTCCATTGGCGCCACTGAGTTCAGCCGGAAGCAGCACGTTCTCTTCGGCCGTTAATGTCGGCACGAGCTGATAGGACTGGAATACAAAACCTATCTTCTGGCCCCGTAGTCGCGCCAGCGCGTCTTCTCGCATGCGGGTGATATCAATGCCGTCCAAGATGATCGAGCCCGAGGAAACCGTATCGAGTCCTGCGAGTAATCCAAGAAGAGTACTTTTCCCGCTGCCCGAAGCCCCCATAACCGCAACGAATTGTCCGTGGGGAACAGTGAAAGACAGGTTGCGCAGGATCTCGACGCGGCTGGCCGGGTTTTCGATAACTTTCCAGAGTTCGCGTACTTCGATTGCCTCGCTGGGGGCGTTGGATAAGTGCATGTCAATCTGGGAATGTGGGAAGAAGGCGGTCTGTTGCCATTTTTGCAGCTTGTCTCGCAAGCACTTGTGCGAATCTGGCATGCGGAGGAGGAGCTTCGCAGTCCGAGGCGACTCCGTCTACCAAGGAAGAACGTTCCCCAACCGCTCGGAGTTCCACAAAAGCGAGGGGCACACCTACCGCCGTTCGCGGGGAAATGAAAACCATCGTTGCGTTTGGGGACAGTCTAACCGCGGGTGTGGCGGGACGTAGCTATCCTGACGAACTTCAGGACCTGCTTCAAACGCATGGATACAGATATCGCGTCGACAATCAGGGTGTCAGCGGCGATACCACTACAGACGGACTTGCCCGGATCGAAAATGTGATCGCTGAGCATCCCGACCTGGTGATTCTCGAATTTGGCGGTAATGACGGGCTGCGAGGGCTTCCAATCGAGGCCACGCGAAAGAACCTCGAGACCATGATCAGGCGCATTCAGGAAG
>JAFAUR010000553.1 GCA_019243205.1 Acidobacteriaceae bacterium
GGCTCAGATCAGCTATGTTCTTGGCCCACTCACGCCCTGGGGATCCAATAACTGCGATCCGTGGCCGTGGTTCGACGTCGCGGAGGCGGCAAACGCAATTGAACTCTCCAGTCAATTTTCCTTGCCAAGAACCGGCCAAAACCCGAACCCGGGCACGGTCACCGTCGGCGGCGGTCTGCCTGGCCCGGGCGTCTCGATTACCGGGTCAGGAACTCATTTCACAACGGATTGCGCCGGCATGCCCGCCAACCTGGCCCCGCACGCGCCGAGTTGCCAAGGGGCGATGATCACGATCTGGTGGAATGCTGATGGAGTAGCGGGCTCCGGGCGCGCGATCCAGGTGATTGACACCGTCGTTGACGATACCCATGCGTGGCTCTACGGCGGATATAAATACTATCCGCCCGCGCCGTATGCGGGCCTCCGCTATGCGGTTATCGATCCCAACGAGTTTTATACGCCTTTCGCTCTCGCCGTCAACGGTCAGGGCGGCTCGTATAACTGGAACTATTACGATAACGTGGTTGCCTTTTACCGCCTGTACTACCGGACGGGCGTGACAGCATTCCAGAACTATGCTCGCCAACTCGCAGACGCATGGTACGTTTATGCCCTTGATCATGGATATTCGAACGTCAACCCCCCGCGATTGCTTGGCCTGCCGGGCTTAATGGTGCGCGCCATCGACGGACATCCGGAATACTGGAACGGCATTCGCCAGAAAATCGGTCCCTTCGGTCAGGGCACTCCGCCCCCGGGCGACTTTGATCCGCGCGAAGTTGGCTACGCAACCTCGTACGGAGCGCTCGCGGCAAAACTCGACCCCGACAGCGGCAGCAGAGCGAATTTCTGCGTATCGACCGTCAATGCGATTCAATCCTTCTGGGCTCCGCAGCAGCTGCCGAACGGTGGTTTCTGGACGAACATGTTTGCTATCAACCAGGGATATCCCTCGGTTGGGCAGGGCGTCGAGCCTTGGCAGCTCGCGATCTCCGCTAATGGTTTCAAGGATGCGTATCGCGTCCTCAGCGATTCGACAGCCTGCAATCAACCTGCTGTTGCGGCCCAGGCGCTCAACATGACCGGGAAGCTGCTCACGTTTATATACGAATACGCGGGTAGCGGCACTCGGACCATCCCTGCTGCCAATGGCGGCGGAACCGGCGTTAACGGGATCTTTTATATGATCGGCTACGTCGCTAGCGGCGAGAGTCCGACCAACGGGCAGGGAACTGTCTCCGCATCATCCGGCCAGAACGTAGTAACCGGAAACGGTAGCAACTTTACCCAGCAATTCCAGTGCAACGGAAACGACTACATCGCAATCGGCTCGGTAGGCGAACTACACCAGGTTGTTTCCTGTCAAAGTCCAACGAGCCTCACCATTGCGGATCCGATTGGCAAAGGCTTTGCAAACTCCGGGTATCAGATCTCCCCGGTCGACACGACGACCAACTGTCAGCCATCGAAGTCGAGCGTGTGCTTCGGCGGAGGCAGTCTCGATGACGCGACCGTGCTGCCAGCTGTGTACGGCTGGTATTACAACGTAACTGGGAACGCACAATTCAAAGTCTGGGGTGACGACTGGTTTTCGGGCGCGTATGGAGGCGCGGCGGGAGGCCCTGGTACGTTTGGCCCGCCGGCAGGGCCGGGTGCGAACGGCAACACCACTAGCTCGTACGGTTACATAAGCGCGCTGCCAACTTGTGGGGCGAGCGCTCCTCCATGCGGCGGCCTCGGAGGACCCGTAGGTCATCACTGGGGTAAGGATTTCGGCGTCGGATCCGGTTACGTCGGAGCAGGCGCGAATTACCTTGCGTACAGACTCTCAGCACCTTGTACCACCTGTTCGGCCAGTCATTGAATTTTGCCGGCCAGCCGGGACCCCGTTTGCATACAATGCTCCGCAGAGTAGATCGCCTGCTCGATCGTTAATGAAATGGCGCGACCCGCCTCACCCGAAACCCTGACACTTTCAGGCGGGTAAGGCGGTCACGCATTTTTGCGACCAGCCTGAATTCTTACAATGTGTGGATGTTGTATTCGCTGTACCGGCAATCCACATCCGGCAGACCGCCCCTGCGAATCGGATTACTCCTTGATTCCGTCGTGCTGCCGAGCTGCTTTGCCGAGGTGATAGATCATATTCTCGAAAGCAATTTCGCACGCATTGAGTTCCTGATATTTAACGCGGATGAGCAGAGAAAAGCCGTTCAGCCGGCCCAGAGGCGATCCTTGCCGAGGAAAGTGATCGACTTGTTGCGCCATACCGAGCGCAGACAGCGATTACTCTGGGAACTGTACCAGCGTTGGGATTGCCGAAATGTGAGCCCTGAAGAGGATCCCCACAAAGCCGTGGATTGCTCAGACCGGCTTAAAAATATCGAGTCTATGTCCGTTACACCGATCACCAAGCGTTTTGTGCACCGGTTCCCCGCCGACGCCATTGAAGGCATCCGGGAAAAACAGCTCGATGTTCTGATTCGCTTCGGCTTCAACATCTTGAGAGGGGAAATCCTTACCGCGGCGAAATACGGTGTTTGGTCGTACCATCATGGCGACGGCGATTACTACCGGGGCGGCCCATCACACTTCTGGGAAGTCTACGAAGGTAATCCGATATCCGGTGCTATGCTCCAGGTCCTGACGGAACAACTGGATGCTGGCAAAGTGTTGTACAAAGGTTTGTTCGCGACGTATCCGGGGCTCTCGAGAATGCGTAACTGCGTTCAGCCTTACTGGGGTGCATCCACCTTCATGATCCAGAAGCTCCGCGAATTGCACCAGTTCGGATGGGAGCACGTTCAGCGGATTGCACTCGCACCAGCCCCATACCAGGGCAGAAAGAAAATCTATACTGCACCGACCAACTCCGAAATGTTGAGCTGGCTCGGTCCAGTGGTTCCCGGCAAACTCTTACGGCGCATGTCGCGCCGGCCGACCATTGAACACTGGCGCCTCGCGTTCCGGACAGGCGGGCCATCGCTTGCAGACGGCGGTCTCGCACCGGATCTGAACGGCTTTCACTGGATTGAATCGCCTAGAGGGCGTTTCTATGCCGACCCTTTCTCGCTAGCCGAAGGTGGAAAGCGATGGGTCTTTTTCGAGGACTGTGAGTACCGAAGGGATCTGGGACGGATCTCTTGTGCGGAAATAGGACCCGGCGGAATCAGTGAGGCAATACCGGTACTGGAACGACCCTATCACCTCTCTTACCCATGTATCTTTCGCGATCTCGGTGAACTTTACATCATTCCGGAGACAGGATTTAACAACACCATCGAACTGTACCGTTGCGTCCGCTTCCCTGACAAATGGGAACTCGTGAAAGTCTTGTTCAATGCGCGAGCGTTCGACACCACAATCTGGATTGATGATGATGGGCTGCATTGGTTCTTTGTCACGCTCCAGGAGGCAAGGGGCTTCGCTGCGCAACTCTGGCTCTTTCACTCTCAGACGCTGACGGGGGAATGGATTCCCCATCCGGCCAATCCAATCTCGAGCGACGTGCGTAACAGCCGCGGTGCCGGCGCGATCTTCCGTTCAGGCGGGAAGTTGTTCCGCCCGAGTCAGGATTCCAGCAAACATTACGGCTACAGCTTTAGCCTGAACCAGATCTCCGTCTTGAGTTGCCGCGAGTACTCGGAGAAACGGTGTGTCACTGTGGATCCGCGTTGGGCGCCGGGCCTCGTCGGTACGCACACATACAGCCGTGTAGACGACATCGAAATTATTGACGGCTGTAAGCGTTTCCCCGCGGCCTCGGTCCGCGGCTGATCTGGAATCAGTGCATGAACGCGGATTCGGTCCGAAAACGCATGTGAATCAATCTTTGAACAAGACGCGGAGCCAGCTGGATTGCAACCAGGAGAACACTGATCTTTTTGTTCTTGAGCACCACGTTTGCGCGGCTGAGCGCTTCTCGGGCTTCTTTGTGGCGGCCCGTATACAAAGCTTTACGCCCGACGTAGAAATCGAGCCCCGCCTGTTGTTCTCGTTCCATGCGCTCCAAAACCAGTCGCTCCTCCCTCGTCAGATCGGGCATTTTTAGGAATTTGCGATATACGTGAAGAACCGATCGCGCTAGTGATACGGAATCGCGGCTAAGGCTGCCGTCACGTGAGCGATAACGGACGAGCTTGCGCGTCTGAAAGTCAAGCTTGGCTCCCATTCGCGCAAGTCTTAGCCACAGGTCGAAATCTTCTGCAGCCGGAAGACTTGTATCGAACAAGTTAGCGCGAAACACCGCTTCACGGCGTACGGTCACGCCGACAAAGACGCGGCACTCGAGTGCTACCAGTTTCTGGAACGTGATTTCACCTGAGCTGGGGAAGACTTCCATGATCGATCGGCCTGCCCATGAAGTATCTCCGAAGAAAACCGCGTCCGGGTAGATCAGATCCAGATCGGGCCTCGAATCGAGAATCCGTGTTTGC
>JAFAUR010000593.1 GCA_019243205.1 Acidobacteriaceae bacterium
GCGATTCTGCGGCAAGGCAGCCCGTCGAAACTGACCTACGAGATTCCTACAAGTCGTTCCGATCAACTAACCGGAGAGATTTGCAATGTGTTGATTTCATTGGCTCCTCAGGTAGGATTCGAACCTACAACCCTTCGGTTAACAGCCGAATGCTCTACCGTTGAGCTACTGAGGAGCATTGTGCTCCGCATTGCACCGGGTTCGGATTGCACCCAGGCAAGGTGGTCAGTCCTATTAAAACATACTGGCTGTGCCGAGCTCCGGAATTCTAACCAGAGCCGTCCAGACCCGTTCCGGGTGATACGCTGAAAATTCCCATGCAACTCGAGAAAGTCTATGAGCCGCAGCGGTTTGAGCCGCATTGGGCTCAGTGGTGGATCGATTCCGGGATCTATCACGTAGACGTAAAAAGTGCGCAGGGTCGGCCGGTCTTTTCGATCGTAATCCCGCCGCCAAACGTGACCGGCTCGCTTCATATCGGGCACATGCTTGACCACACCATCATGGATGTTGCGGTCCGGTGGCATCGCATGAAGGGCGAAGTCACACTCTGGGTGCCAGGTACGGACCACGCGGGCATCGCGACACAAATGGTAGTGGAACGACAGCTTGCCGCCGAGGGCGTTACACGCCAGCAGCTCGGCCGTGAAGAGTTCGAACGTCGCGTCTGGCTCTGGAAGGACGAGTACGGCTCCCGCATCAACAACCAGATCCGCCGTGAAGGCGCGAGCGTCGATTGGCGGCGAGAGCGCTTCACAATGGACCCGGGGCTCTCCCGCGCTGTGCGTGAGACCTTCGTTCGGCTCTGGGAAAAAGGCCTGATTTACCGGGGCGAGTACATGGTGAACTGGTGCCCCCGCTGTCAGACCGCCATCTCGGATGTTGAAACGGCCCACGAGTCCACAGACGGAGAGCTTTGGTATGTTCGATATTCCGTTTCTGGTAGCGACGAGAGCCTGGTTGTTGCAACGACCCGTCCGGAAACTATGCTGGGCGATACCGCCGTGATCGTAAATCCTGACGACCAACGGTATACGCACCTTCACGGAAAATCAGTCGTGCTTCCGCTGGTCGGCCGCGAGATACCCATCCTGGCAGATCCTCTTGCGGATCCGAAGTTCGGAACAGGTGTAGTTAAGGTTACGCCGGCGCACGACCCGAACGATTTCGAAGCCGGGAAAAGACATGGTCTTCCCAGCATCAAAGTCATTGGCGAGGATGCACGGATGACAGCCGCGGCCGGATCTTACGCGGCTCTCAGCCGTTTTGAAGCGCGCAAGCGCATCATTGCCGCGCTTGACGCTTCCGCGCAGCTGGTAAAAGTTGAGCCCTACACTCTAAATCTCAGCAAGTGCGACCGTTGCAAGACCATCATTGAACCACTTGTCTCCACTCAGTGGTTCGTTCGAATGAAGCCGCTCGCAGAGAAGGCGATGGATGCCGTGAATTCGGGCCGGATCCGGTTCGTTCCTGACGATCGCGAAGTGGTGTTCTTCCAGTGGATGCAGAATATCCGCGATTGGTGCATCTCGCGGCAGTTGTGGTGGGGGCACCGCATTCCTGCATGGCATTGCCGCAATTGCGCTCAAATTACGGTTGGGCGGGAGACCCCGGCCGTCTGCCCTTACTGCCTGTCGACAGAACTCGAGCAAGACTCCGACGTTCTGGATACCTGGTTCAGCTCCGGCCTTTGGCCTTTTTCAACTCTCGGATGGCCGGAGGAAACCGAAGATTTCAAGACCTTCTATCCGACATCTCTTCTCATCACTGGTTTCGACATCTTATTTTTCTGGGTCTCGCGTATGATCATGCTCGGCATAGAATGCACAGGCGATGTGCCATTTCGCGAAGTGCACATGCATGGTCTCGTTCGTGACGCCGAGCGACAGAAAATGTCGAAGACCAAAGGAAACGTGATCGATCCTCTGGATATCATCGACCGCTATGGAACGGACGCGCTGCGAGTTGCGCTACTGATATCCGCAGCGACCGGGGCCGATATCGCTTTAAAGGAAGATCGCATTAGCGCAGGGCGCAATTTCGCAAACAAGATCTGGAATGCTTCGCGTTTCCTGTTCATGAACATGGAGCGTTCTGCTGTTCATGGCTGGTCGCCCTCCGCCTCCACGGCACTCGCTGCGCCCGGAATTGAGGACAATTGGATCTTCGAGCGCTTCGACTACGCCGCGGCGACCGTGAATCGCGCTATCGGGCAGCATCGCTATCACGAAGCGGCACAAACGCTTTGGGATTTCATTTGGGGCGATTTCTGTGATTGGTATTTGGAAGTCAAGAAGCTGCGCTTCGAGGAAGGCTCCGGAATAAACGACCACTGGCGGGCAACCCTGAACATCTACGAAGCCACTCTTCGGTTACTGCACCCGTTTATGCCATTTTTAACCGAAGAGCTGTGGCAGCGACTGATGCAGAACACATCGGAACGGTCGCAACAACCCAGGTCGATTTCCCTCGCCTGTTATCCCGCGACGATCATCCCGGACGAAGGAAATAAAGCCGCTGGGCAATTTAACCTGTTTCAGGAGATTGTACGGGCTGCCCGTGAGCTGCGCACCGACCATAAGCTCGATCCGAAGGCAATCTTGCCGGCAACTCTTTCAATCAGAACCGGCGCTTTCAAACCGGATGACCTTTCCGCATTGGCGGCGCTTGCACGCCTCGAGTGGCGTCCCCCGACCGGCGATGCCACTTCGGATATTCTTCGCTCGACCGCTGATTTCGATCTCAGGATTCTTCAATCTGGCGGTTCGCAGAATGGAAGCGGAACTATTGAAAGCCGCGAGCGAATTCGCAAGGAGATCGCCCGGCTGGAAAAGGCCATCGCGAGCACGCAAAGCCAACTGTCGGATGCGACCTTCACCAGTAAAGCGCCTGAAGCGGTTGTCTCGAAGATGAGAGTAAAGCTCGGCGAATACGAGGAACAACTCAAACGCAACCAAGATCTGCTTGAGGGTCTCGCCTGAGGATGTTCGACATCGGGCACCCGGAGGTGCGCGCGGCTGTCGAGCGGGCGCTCGAGGAAGATATCGGGTCGGGCGATATCACTTCAGAACTGACTGTCGACGGCAGCCTGCGAGCCCGCGGCCGGTTCTTGGGCCGCCAAGACCTCATTCTCGCGGGCGTAGAGCTGTTACCTCTCATATACGAACTTCGCGGGGGCTCTGTTCATATTGATCTGCCGTTTCATAGCGGGGACGCGGTGCAAACGAACGAAACCATTGCTCTAGTTTCCGGGAACGCCAGGTCTCTTCTGGAATGCGAACGCGTCGCCCTCAATTTCCTCCAGCGCTTAAGTGGCATTGCCACTTTGACCAGGCGCTACGTCGATGCCGTTGCAGGGACAAGAGCGAAAGTCCTGGACACACGGAAAACCACACCTGGATTGCGCCGGCTGGAAAAAATGGCTGCCGCTGCCGGAGGAGCGACGAATCATCGGCTCGGGCTTTTTGACGCAGTCCTCATTAAGAACAACCACATCGCCGCTGCGGGCGGAGTAACGGAAGCTCTTCGCAAGGCAAGGAACTTCGAGGGTCGCGTCGAAATAGAAGTGCGAACCCGCAAAGAACTTGATGAGGCGCTTGCGGCCGGCGCGAAGCACCTTCTTCTGGACAACCTGTCGCCGCGGGAAGCCGCCCAGTGGATTAGGGATATCGATCGGCGTGCGGCGATCGAGCTATCCGGGAACATCGATCTCAAGACGATCCGCTCCTACGCTGAAACAGGGCCCGACTACATTTCATGCGGAGCGATCACCCACTCGGCCCACGCAGTCGATATTAGTTTCAGGCTTACGCTCCAAGCTGCCGAATGTCCCTAGACATTTCTCAGTTGCGAGGCATGAGACCGACGAACCAGTTTCACTACTGGGATTCGATCGGGTCGACGATGACCGAGGCGACTCAGTTGGCAGCTTCGGGAGCACCGCATGGTACGGTTGTCATCGCTGATGAGCAGACATCCGGGTTGGGACGTCTGGGGCGTTCCTGGCAGTCGGACGCTGGAGTAGGGATTTACTGCTCTTTGCTGTTGCGCATCACGTTCGACCCGGCTGATCTCCCCATCGCGAGCCTCTTGTTAGGGCTAGCGGTGAGGGAGGCTATCCAGGAGGCGGCGGGTCTCGCTTGTGATCTTCGATGGCCGAATGACGTGCTGGTTCGCGAACGAAAGGTCGCCGGCATTCTCGCTCAAACAACAGACAGCTGCATAGTGGCGGGCATTGGGATTAACGTCAATAACAAGCGATTTCCAGGCGAGTTTCGTACGCCTCCGACGTCCCTGTATCTGGAGACCGGAAAATCCATACCGCGCGAGCGGATCATTGTTCAGATGCTTGCTTCGCTAGATGATCTGACCCGCACGCTCGAGGAACGTGGCCGTGCTGCCATTCTGAAAGCCTTCGCTGCAGGGTCGAGCTACGTGCTCAGTCGCCGCATCATTGTGGAAGACACGGGCGCGCGCGGCACCACCGCCGGGCTCGATGAGCATGGCTTCCTTTTAGTGCGGCTTGATTCAGGTCGATTAGAAAAGCTGCTGACCGGAGGAGTTCGCCCGGTTGATTGACCTGATCGCCGAACCCGATGATTCCAATTGGGATGGGAACTACTTCAATTACTTCACCGAAGTAGAAGACTATTTTCAGCAGGCGCGCGGTACGGGCCTGTTTCTCCTCTCACCTCTGGACTGGGCTCTGATTGAGAACTGGAAAAACGCCGGCATTCCGCTTGAGGCAGTCAAGAGGGGGATCGAGGATGCTTTTGAAAAATGGCGCGCGCGCAAAACGAAAAGGCGCTTGATCAACTCGCTCGCTTATTGCGCGCAGGCTGTGGCGGAAGTGGCAGGCCGCGTTCCTGCCTCACGTCAGAAGAAGACGCAAACCGCTCCCTTCTCAGCTCACGAGATTCGTTCGCATCTAGATCACGCAAGCAATACGATTCGCAATTCAAACATTCAGGCCGTCGAAGAGATCGCTACCGCCCTGGATGCGATGGCTGCGGAGGCGGAGACTTATGTCACTCAACTCGAGGATTTGGAACAGCGTTTGACGACGCTGGAGGAAAAAATGGTTGCACTCGCGCGGGGCCTGCAGTCCGATCAAGACCTGCTCGAGATGCGCCGGAATCTGGATCGCGAACTGAAACCGTATCGCGGCAAGATGACGGCCGATCAATTATCGATGCTCGAACGCCGCTACCTCGACACAGCGTTGCTCGAGCACGTCAGATTACCGCGATTAAGTCTCTTTTACATTCGCTGATTCCGGTCTGCTAAAGTTGCTCCCGATGAAGGTCGTTGAGCGACAACCGAGCCTTGCGCAGTGGGCTTCCCTTCTGTTGCTGGTCCTTTCCGTATGCATCAATTACGTTGACCGCGGAAACTTGGGCGTCGCAGCCACGAGCATCCAGAGAGATCTTCATTTTCGGCCCGATCAGCTTGGTATCCTGCTCGGCGCATTCTTCTGGACCTATTCCGTTCTTCAATTCGCAGCTGCCAGCATCATCGAACGCTGGAATGTGCACTGGGTCTATGCAATCGGGTTTTTCGCCTGGTCTGCGGCTACCGGGATAACGGGACTAGCGGGCTCATTTTCAACCATCCTTTTGCTGCGGTTTATCCTCGGAGCGGGCGAATCGGTCGCATATCCGGCATATTCAAAGATTTTCGCCACCGATTTCCCCGAAGGCCTACGCGGGACAGCAAACGGCTTAATCGATGCGGGTTCGAAGGTGGGTCCGGCATTGGGCGTGCTTCTCGGGGTGAAAATGATCAACTGGTTCTCCTGGCGTTACATGTTCGCTGCGATCGGCTTTGCGAGCATGTTGTGGCTGATCCCCTGGTGTTTACTTGTCCCTAAACTCAAATCGGAACGAGTCGTGAGTTCGCGTGGCTGGAGTCCCAGCTACGGGCAGCTAGCCGGTACTCGGGCCGTGTGGGGGACGGTTTTAGGACTATTTGGCGCCAACTACACGTGGTACTTCTTTTTGACTTGGTTGCCCTACTACTTCGAAACGGAGCGCCACTACACTCGCGACCGGCTGGCATTTTTCGGTTCTCTGCCGTTTTGGACGACGGCTGCATCTTCGACGGTTTGTGGTCTGCTGGCCGACGCCCTGATCCGTCGCGGTCGGAATGCCGGCCGGGTGAGGCAACTGTTTGTGAGTTTGGGGCTAACGGGATGCTGTGGCTTCATGCTCCCGGCGGTTCTGGTGGCAGACCCGACGCTCTCCAACGTTTTGTTCGCGCTGACCTGTGTCTGCATGGGGGCGTTCTCGTCGAATCATTGGGCTTTTACGCAAACCCTCGCAGGTCCTCGTGCCGCCGGTAAGTGGACCGGATTTGAGAACTGCGCGGGGAATCTAGCGGGGGTGGTTGCTCCCTATGTGACGGGCGTTGCTCTCGGTCTCACCCATTCGTTCTTCGCTGCTTTTGCTATCGCATGCTGCGTGCTGATGGTTGGAGTACTCGGGTTTTGGGCAGTGGTCGGAAAGCCTGTTCCAGTCGATTGGAAGTTTGCTCCCGCTGAGCCGTATCCTGAACCTTCTACAACTTGACCGTCACCCAGCAATGGTGCGATCACTTAGATGTCTGCTGCGACACCAGTGCTCTTCATGCCGTGCGGGAGGTGCGATTCGTTCGTACAGTATCAGGCATGTGAGTTGGCGCACGGGGCAACTGCCGTGTGCCGGCCGATGGGTATTTCCTCCGAGTCCCCGTCGGCCATTTCTTATTGACTATTCGGTTTTTTGGCGATCATCGTGATGCGAAAAGCCGGACGATAAACCGCAAACTCCGCTTTCGTAATTCCGGCTTTCTCTGCCACTCCGGCCAATTCCTCTTTCCTGAACGCAGCGCGAACAGAGATCGGCCCGTCGTGCAAAGTGATCCGCTGCCATCCGAAAAACGGCCGCGTCGCAGGAAGGAAAAGGTAGGGCAGAATGTGACGCTCTAAATCACAAACGATAAGAGCGCGGCGTGCAGTCGCATAAAGGGTCCGGAGTAGATGAATGACCTTTTCCTCCGCAAAGTGGTGGAGAAAAAGCGATGAGAAAACGTAGTCAAAACTCGGTTCCCGGAACGGCAGGACGAACGCGTCGGCGATGATTTTCGGCCTGGGAGCAGCCTGTAAGTTAACATCGTTGTAGTCCAGATTCGTAATTCTGGCGCCAGGGTATTCGCTTGCAATGACCCTGGCCGAGTCTCCCGACGCAGCTCCCACATCGAGCATGGTGAACTGCTCATTTGGTTGGAGAATCTTCGCCAATGTGCGTCTCAGGACCGAATGGCCGCCGAATTTGCGATTGATCCGGATCAGATCCTCGAGATTCGGCTTTGCTTCGTCCGGGGCTGCATGATCCAGTAACTCCGGCTCGATCAGACGGTGTCGAAACACACTTAAGGGATACCAACTCCGGTTCTTAAAACAACTGTGAAAAGCGAGGAATTTTGCAACGCAATAGCATCGGGTACGGATGGATCGAGGCAATCTGTGGGCCGATGTTCTCCGGAAAGACTGAAGAGTTGATCCGGCGTTTGCGGCGCGCCGCTATCGCGCGTGAGCGAATACAGGTGTTCAAACCAGCCATTGATAACCGCTTCTCTGAAACCGAGATCGTCACACATGGCGAGATGCGGATGGAATCCCAGCCGGTTTCGAATGTGGAAGAGCTTGCCGCGGCTCTGGACGTCAGAACTCAAGTGGTGGGTATTGATGAATGTAATTTCTTCGGACCCGGGCTGGTTGATGTGGCGAACCGGATTGCGGACGCAGGCTGTCGCGTGATCGTCGCAGGTCTGGACACAGATTTCTTAGGCCGCCCGTTCCCGCCGATGCCGGAATTGCTCGCGATTGCAGAGTCGATTACCAAGTTGCAGGCGGTCTGCATGCGATGCGGGGCGCCTGCAAATCACAGCCAGCGGCTGGCAGTTTCCGAGGATCTGATCCTGGTAGGAGCGCGAGATGTTTACGAGCCTCGCTGCCGCCGCTGCTTCGAGCCCGGTATTCCCAAGCAAACATGCCTAAATTTCGTCTGATCCTCCTCGGCACTACATCTTCCCGAGCATTTGAAACATAATAGTAGTAAGCAACGTCAGCATGACCATCAGCGCAGGAGTCTGACTCCAGAATGTCGGACTGTGCCTAGAGGTAAGAAACAAAATGAGTTCGCCACAGCAGCCTACGTATATCATCCCGTCCCCAAGCGCACCGAATTGGAAAATGCCGCTAGTAGCCGGCGTCCTGGTGCTCCTGGCGGCCTCGAACATATTTTTATTTATTCAGTTGGATCACCTTCGAACGGAAAACAAGAATGACATGTCGAAGCTCACCCAACAACTGAACGGCGCAATCGAGAAGATCAGGATCGATTCATCCGAAGAAGTACAGAGGTCGACGAAACGCGTCGAAGCCCTTCAGAGTGCCTTGGCGCAGTCCCGTCGAGCAGCGCAAGCTGCCGTGGGACAGGCGAAAGTCGACGCCCAGAAGCGGGTGGAAGACCTGCAGCAAAAGGTCGCTACCGAGCAGCAGGCCCAGCAACAGGCCATCGCGGCCGTGAAACAGACGGCCGATACTGCGACGACGCAACTTGCTTCCGTCAGCACCGATGTCGGTACGGTAAAGAGCGATGTTGCAACTCAGAAGACCCAACTGGAGCAGACCATCGCGAACCTGAAGCGCGCGACCGGTGAGCTCGACAGTCACGCCAGCCTGATTGCGACCAATGCAAACGAGTTGAAGGCGCTGCGCGAGTTGGGCGAACGCAACTACTCGGAGTTCACGATTACGAAATCCAAGAAGCCTACCAGAGTTGGTGACGTGACGGTAGAACTGCGAAAGGTCGATGCAAAAAAGAACCGGTTTACGATTCTTATCACGGCGGATGACAAGACCGTGGAGAAGAAGGACCGGACCCTGAACGAGCCGATTCAGTTCTATACTTTGAAAGCGAAGCAGCCGGACGAGATTGTCGTAAATCAGGTTAAGAAAGACACCATCATTGGCTATCTTGCTACTCCGAAAGTGCAGAATGGAAGGGCGGGGTCCTGATCGGATCTGCTCGTAATGGAATCAGTTTTCATGAGATATCCGGAACAATTGATCGCTCCGATGCGCCGCGACCTGACGCAGTACGGCGCCCAAGAAACAAGAACACCTGAAGAAGTTGACCGTATGCTGTCTCCGGGCAGCGGAACGGTGATGATGGTGGTGAACTCGGTTTGCGGCTGTGCAGCCGGAAAGGCGCGGCCGGCAGTAGGCATGGCGCTCTCGAATCCGAATCGACCGGACAAAGTCGGAACGGTCTTCGCCGGCGCTGACTTGGAAGCTGTTGCCCGGGTCCGCGAACTTCTGCCGGGCGTCCCGCCTTCCTCGCCATCGATGGCGTTGTTCCGTGACGGCAAGCCGGTTTTCGCTCTGCACCGGTTTCAGATTGAATCCCGGCAGGCCCCTGAGATCGCTCAGCTACTTACCGAAGCCTTCGATCAGTTCTGCGCAAAATCGGTCAGTTAGCTTTTGGCCCGACGCCGCCGGACTTCCGAATCTGCGATTTGAGTCTCGAAGCTGGAATCGGCGCGCGTAGCGTCCGGTAAAGGCCGTTCGCGTCGATATATCGCCGGACGGCGTCGGGCAATTCGGGCGTTGCCTCTCCTGCTGCAATGCGGCTGCGAATGGCAGTGCTCGCTACCGGGAGATCGATTCCGTCCAGGCGCAGCACGCGAGAGCCTTCAGGAATTCGATAGTCTACTCCGGGCCTGGAGACGACGATAAATTCAACCAGTCGAATTACATCCTTCCAGCGCTTCCACGTTCTGATCTCGGCAAACGCATCCGCTCCGATCAGAAAGAAAAGCTCATCGTTGCTCCCGAGTTTTGCCCGAAATCGTTCGAGGGTATCGATCGTGTAACTTCGCTCAGTTCCCGCTTCAAGTCGCGAAACGCGAAATGCGGGATGACCTTCGCAGGCAATCTCCACCATCCGCAAGCGGTCCATAAAGCCCGTGAGAGTCTCGGAATCCTTATGGGGCGGATTTGCAGCGGGCAAAAACAGGATTTCGTCCAGCTTGTATGCATTCAATGCTTCGGATGCGACCCTCAAGTGTGCGGTATGGATGGGGTCGAAAGTGCCGCCGAATAGACAAATGCGCTTCCGGCCTTCCGCACTCATTCGTTACAGCTCTGTTCCGGAACGGCCACCGCGGAAACGTTCGTAATCTGTTCGCGGGCCGCCCTGTTGGCCAGCTCGTCACATCGATTGTTGTCTTGGTGAGAGGCATGGCCCTTCGTCCATTCCCACTGGATGCGGTGCTGGGCGACCAAATCGTCGAGGAGCGTCCACAAATCCTGGTTCACGACCGGCTTTTTGTCTTTCGTCTTCCAACCGTTCCTTTTCCAGTTATTGATCCAGCTCGTGATGCCATTCTTCAAGTAATTTGAGTCCGTAACTACCTCAACCTGGCAGCTCGTCTTCAGGCGCTTGAGTCCCTCGATAGCGGCACTGAGTTCCATGCGGTTATTCGTGGTGTACGGCTCGCTCCCGTATAGTTCCCGCTTGTGCTCGCCGTAGCGCAGAATGCATGCCCAACCACCTTTGCCGGGATTCCCAAGGCACGCGCCGTCTGTAATTAACTGTACTTGCTTCAAGCGACTTCGACGCACTCCGCTGCAGGCTCGTCGAGAGGCTGGCCGAAGAACTCATCGACAATCGCCAGTATTTGCGGGATGCTAGCCGACCGGTAGATATCAGTGCGAAGCTTCGAACCGTTTCTGATCCCGTGAGTGAAGTACGTTGCGAACTGCTTCATCTTGCCGACTGCATCGGCTTCCCCGTGCTCCTGAAGCATAAGGTAATAGGTCTTCATCATTTCGTATCGGGCCGAATCAGGCGGAACAAAGCACGTGCCGATACGGAGATACTCATCAATTTGCCGGAATATCCAAGGATTGAAGGACGCGGCGCGACCGATCATGACGGCGTCGCAGGACGTCTCCCGGTACATGCGAAGAGTATCCTCGGGAGTGAGGATGTCGCCGTTGCCGATGACGGGGATCTTAACGGCTGCTTTGACCTCTGCAATCCGGGACCAGTCGGCATGACCGCTGTATCCTTGCTCTCTCGTGCGTGGATGCAGGGCCACCGCTGCCAATCCGCAATCCTCCGCTAGCTTCGCCATCTGCACCGCGACCGGTTCGCGGTCGCTCCACCCGGTGCGGAATTTGCAGGTAAGTGGAATCTGAATTGCGCTGCGCACCTTTCGGAGGATGGTCTCGACCTGGGGCAAGTCCCGTAGCAATCCGGAGCCCCCATTGCACTTCACGACCTTGTTCACAGGGCAGCCGAAGTTGATATCGACGATATCGAATCCGCGGTCCTGACAAACTTTGGCGGCCTCGGCCATAACCTCGGGGTCGGATCCGAATAGCTGGCAGCTGATCGGATGTTCCTCGGGCTCAAAGTAGAGATAACGGAAGTTCTTTGTTTTCTTCCGTGTTTTTGTAGTGCTGACCACTCCATGGGAGCTGGTAAACTCCGTCATGAGAAGCCCGCAACCACTTTGATTTCGAATCAAACGGCGGAATACAGTATCGGTCACACCAGCCATGGGCGCGAGCACCGTCGCCGGCCTAACCGGTATTGTTCCGATGCTGAAACCGGTCGGAAACTCAAAAATGTAGCTGCTTGGCATCTACGTGGGAGGGATTACTCCATTTTAACTTCTGCCTGGAAACGGACCGCCCTGATAAGGCGTTTCTTGTAATGGGGGAAACGTGGCGGAGCCGGCCAAACTGGTAAGGGTGGTTGCTGCTTTTGTCGGCGGCATTGTTCTCGCGTTGGGCGGATCGTTGATCTATGTCAGGCTACACGACACGCCTCGCGAGATGGTGCGCACGGCGGTAGCCGTTCCCGCCGCCCAAATCCACAGCGTCGCTCCCGCATCTGATCAGCCTCCCTCGAGCCACGAAACATCGGCTCGAGTCGCGGGGACAGAACCTGCTCCGGTAGAAGGACGGACGTCTTCAGCGAATCGATCCCGTCGCCGCGTTGTCACCTCCAAAACCGCCGTCATCGCCAGCGTAAGGCGTCCCGAGTCACCGATTGAGAGGGTGAACCCGATGCCGGGCTCCGCTTCAAGTCGGGCCGCTGCGCCGGCGCCCACGGGTCCCGATCCGATTCAAAGCTCCTCGCCCCAGACGCCGCACCGCGACATTGTTGAGCCGATTCCAGCTCGGTCGGATCCGCCTCCGCCTGTGTATCAGCCACACGTAGTCACGCTGCAGCCCGGCACGAGCCTGAACATTCGGCTGGGCGAAACCATTTCGACGGACAGCAGTTACTCAGGGGACACCTTCCGTGGCGTCCTGGACCTGCCTGTCATTGCGGATGGCTTCATCATTGCCGATAAAGGATCGAAGGTACTTGGGCGTGTGGTGAGAGCTCAGAAGGCTGGCAAACTGCAAGGCACAGCGAACCTGAGTGTGACGCTGACACAGATCAATACGACTGACGGACAGCAGGTTGTCGTCGAAACTAATTCGATCGAAAATCGTGGCATAACCAGCACCGGACAAGACGCCGCAGAGATCGCGGGAGGCGCCGTGCTAGGAGCCATTATCGGAGCTCTGGCCGGTGGCGGCAAAGGTGCGGCGATCGGGGCGGGCGCTGGCGGTGCGGCTGGAACCAGCGCCGTGCTCCTGACGCGCGGCAAACCTGCGAGACTAGCGAGTGAAACCCGTCTCACCTTTTCACTGAGGGCACCGGTAACGATCACGGAAAAGCTGAACAATTGATGTTCCCGAGTCCGACGGCGTAAGATAGATACTGTTCAGCCAAAACCGGGCGGGAGTAACTCAATGGTAGAGTCACAGCCTTCCAAGCTGTTGGTTGCGAGTTCGATTCTCGTCTCCCGCTCCATGTTTTCAACAACATAGAAGACCCCGCAGTTCACGCCGTTACTCCCTTTACTGCGTTTCCTGTTCCGAGCCTGCTTTGGGATTCCCTTTTCTAGAAGCCACGAATTCGAAGTCATCTTCATCTGATGCGTCGATGACCGCGGATTCGAGCTTCGTTACGGCCTCGATCTTCTGATCAAGGTCGCTAATCGCGTAAACGCCAAGGCTGACGCCGAGCCCGTGCCCACGCTGGTCCGCTGGTACTTTGTCGTCTACCTTGGCCTTTCGTGAAAGACTTGCATTGGTTCGGCGTAACACTTGATAGTTCACCCACTCAAGCCCGACTTGCTCAAGCCTTGGAAGGATGTTCCTCTTCCAGTGATTGTTCGGTCTGAGAGGCGTGTTGCCGCAAAAGAGGTAGCCCGAGTCTTGAGAATCTCCAAGATACGCCTCCCATAGGTCCAGATCCTTGACGCTACCGGGAGATAACGCAACGATCCGCGATGTATTCTTCCCCTTCCGGCCCTTCGGAGTGTCTATGTTCGTGCTGCCGTAGAGCCGCTGGTCTACAACAACCGAGTTGGCACCAACCTTGCCGATCTGAACAGCGAAAATCTCACCTGGCCGCATGCCGTCAAATACGGGCATGCGAAAGATGAGCCGCTCACGGAGGTCAAGTACAGCTAACGCCGTCCGAACTTCGTCCTTCTTCATGACGAGCTTTGGCCCCGGAGCTTTGCATGCCGGGATGAAGAGGGCGCTAGCTGGATTGAACTCGACGACTCCATCGCTTTCTGCCATTTTGAAGATCGCATTCAAATGCCAGCGAAGATGGCCTACCACGCTTGAAGACAATTGCTGAGCCTTCTCCCGGAGGAACTTTTGCATTTCTTCACGAGTGATTGTTTCAATGAGGCGCTCACCAAACGCAGGAACCAGATTGCGCAAGATGTCCGGTTCCGATGTGCTGCTTGTGGACTCCTTCCACTTGTGGCGGTAAGCGGGCAAGAAGACTGACTCAACGTAGTGTTTGAACGTTGAAACAGCTACTCGACGATGGCCAGCAAGATCGTTGATTGGTTGGAGGACCTGAGCCAGCATCACTTGAGCTTGGCTCTTCGGGATTTCAGCACAGCGACCGAGCACTTTGGACCTCTTGTTCCCGTTTTCTCGCCACTGGGCCACCCACACCTTGACCTTGCCGTGTTTGCGTGGGCGGACGCTCCCATTTTGATATCGTTTTCGACGCATTCAGAGTTACCCTTCTTGCGTCCACGACGATGCATTCTGACATGCCGACATGTTACTGCGTCTTGCCATTTTCGACCCACTGTTGCAGCCATTCGCGACGGACGACCTTCCGCCGACCCATCGAAAGGTGCATCAGCCGTGGCACTCCGCGCAGCTTGCCGCGAAGGGCATTCTGAACGTGGGCTTTTGAGCAGCGAAGCACTTTAGCAACTTCTTCAATCGTCGGGATGTCTGCTGAGTTCTCCATGTTCTCCTGTCATTCGGTAAGCCGTAAGAAAGCCGGTTTGTGACGGACCTGTTGAGAGAACGTGCTGCGTTTGTTCGGCATTCTGGGGGCGCTGTCAGCGCGAATAGTCATGCGATGAACGGCGGTTCGGCATTTTAGGGGCGCTCGTTATGCACAATCCGGTGTGAAGCAGGCACCCTTGTGTTCGGCAAGTACGGGGCGGTATTTGCCGGTTAGTCGGTCTTCTGGGGGCGGATGTTCGGTGTTCTGGGGGCGCTTTCTTTATTTATCCTGACTCTGCCTGACTGATCCTGTAGTCGATATGTGGAAATGTGAAAAGTCCAACCCGTTCGGCAGCCGCGCGCCCAAGGCGGAAAAATGGGTGCAAAGGTGAACATACGGTGATCGCTGGCGCGTTGAGCAGGGTATTGGCGCAGTCTGCGAGTGACTGGTGAGCCGCGGATTGCCAAACTGAAACTGGATGGTAAAGACAATGCAAGCTTGGTCGAAGAACGAATTACGCCGGCCCGCCACGACGGATGATCTGCACATCTTGCCTCCAGGCGGGCATCGAAATCGCTGCGGCCGTCCCTCTGGCTGTGCAGCCCGTAGTGGTACATGAACTGACTGTGGACAGCGGAATGACGGGTTTGAGAAGAGGAGATCTATGAAAGGCACAGTTTTGTACGGACCGGGCGACATCCGGTTCGAAGACCCCGATGACCCGAAAATCGCCGCGCCGACGTACGCGGTCATCCGCATGGCTGCCACGTGCGTGTGCGGATCGGACCTGTGGCCGTACCGTCAGGGCGCAGGTTTTCGCGCGAAGCTGTGCCGAGCAACCAGCGGGAAAAGAAGGTTCAGAACCGGCCCAGCTCTCCACGTTCACGGTTTGGCTGCCAGTGCCGAAGTAGGTTGGTCGTACGCAGCCCGAGTCCTTAGGTCTCGATCACCAGAACAGGAAGGCGTGAAAGACCGGCAAGGATGGATGGTTTGGCATGCCGCGTTCGGGTAGCAAGTATAGTGGTACCACTCAGGGAGCACAGTCATTCCATTGCCGAGAGAAGCCGGATTCGAAGATGCGGAGAGGTAGGAACAAAGGCGAACCACTTTCCTGCTTAGAGGCCGTGGCACTGCTGTTCCGCAGCTAAGGAGTGACTCATGCAAAGCATGTGTTTCCACGCCTGTGGCGAGGCGTTGTCCTCCAGATGGGCCTCATCATGACGCGCGGAAAGCTGGTGTTTTCTCCTCGCTGCCGCAGGCGAGAAGGCAAGAGCGTTAGCGCGAGAGGAGGTTGGTATCACTGCTGACGTAGCGTTGAAAGCGCATCGGATCGTGCAGCGCGCAATGCAGGTGCAGAAGTGGCGATAGC